>CADBUT010000263.1 GCA_902797925.1 uncultured Spirochaetaceae bacterium | reverse complement strand
CTTGAATTTTTCAAAAATCTGAATGACGATGAAAATGCAGAATGCGACAATCAAAAAATCAACGATTGTCTGGATAAAGTTGCCGTACTTTATTTCAGCTTCGCCGATTTTGAGCGAAAGACCTGCAAAATTCACCTTGCCGAGCGCAAGCCCGATAAGCGGCATAACGATGTCGTTTACAAGGCTCGTCACACTTTTACCGAATGCGCCGCCGATGATAACGCCGACAGCCATATCAATCACGTTGCCGCGTGAAATGAACTTCTTAAAAGCGCCAAGCTCCTTCGTTGCCGCTCCGATTCCGTCTTTTATGCTTGCCATAAATCGTTCTCCTAAAAAAAATTACACGGAAGCTGTCAAAGCCTGCCGTGATTAAGTTCAGTATAGTGCAAGAAAAAAGAAAAATAAACTGAAAGATTTTTAAAAAAGGTTTATACTAATGCTATGGCATTGAAAATCGTATATTTGACCTTGTTTTTCATCTCATTCATAGAGCTTATAATTTTTTACGAAAACACATTAGACAAGATAAATAAAAATTATCTGATATTGTACCTCACTTCAATAGTTGCAAATTTCGGTTATGCAATGTCAATTTTTGCTTCTTCGCTTGAAGGGGCAATGTGCGGAAATCTTGTTTCATATATAGGAAGCATTTTTACGGTTCTGTTTATGCTAACCGTTACGGTTGACATGTGCCAAAAACAGTTTTACACGCCGTTCAGACTTTTTCTGCTGACTTACGCAATCGCCATAAGCATAGTAATAGCCACAACACAAAATTCAAACCTGTTTTTTAAGCATCCGTACATCGTGCAGGAAAACGGCATTACAGTCATAAAATATAAGCTCGGAATTGTAATGTTTTTCTATATTGCTTATCTTGCAATAATAAATTTGTCTGCAATGATTGCCGTCATACATTCAATCAAGACCAAAAAGCATGTTTCCAAAAAAACGCTGAAATTTCTGCTTTGCGCATTGATTTTAGGCACGCTAATCTACATAATTCCGCTTTCGCTCGGCTACACTATAAATTTGATGCCGTTCATTTATGTTTTTATGGAAACTTTCTTTATTTACATTTCATCAAGAATGCACAGCTACGACCTTGCGCTTAATCTGGTGAGTGTATATAAAAAGCGCGGCGGTTACGGATATATTGCGTTTGACAATAAAAAGCACCTTTTGGGCTGCGATGAATTTGCAATTCAGATTTTTCCTGACTTGGATTCAATCCCGATTGATTCCACGATTCCGGCAAAATGCACAGACCTGATGCAAAAGCTGCATTTAAATGATTCAAGCTGGAACTGGGACGAGCACTGCGAAAAAGACTTCAGAATTATTACGGCTGAAAAAGCTGCAATCGGCACGATTCATCACATTACTTCAAACTTTAACCGCCGCATCGGTTATCTGCTTGAGCTCCGCGACGACACGGAGCAGCAGAACTACATCAATGGAATTAATTCATTCAACAAGGAACTTTCTCATTTAATAGAAGAAAAGACGCAGCAAGTTACCGACATGCAGGATTCAATCATCAAGGGCATGGCGATTATGATTGAAGGCCGCGACAACAGCACGGGCGGTCATATTCTGCGCACGAGCGACTGCGTCAAGATTTTTGCAGGCGAGCTTTTGAAGCACAAGGAGATTCCGCAAATTACATTAAGCTTCTGCAAGCTTCTCATAAAGGCCGCGCCTATGCATGACTTGGGCAAAATCACCATCGATGATTCAATTTTGAGAAAGCCCGGCAAGTATACAGCCGAAGAATACGAGATTATGAAGAGCCATGCGGCTGAAGGGGCAAAGATTGTCAGAAAGATTTTAAACGAAACTACTGACCAGAGCTTTAAATGCATTGCCATAAACATTGCACATTATCATCATGAAAAATGGAATGGTGAAGGATATCCGGAACATCTGCAAGGCATGGCTATTCCGCTTGAAGCCAGAATTATGGCTCTTGCCGATGTTTTTGACGCGCTTGTAAGCAAACGCTGTTATAAAGAGGCAAAGTCTTTTGATGAAGCGTTTGAAATCATAAAGAAAAATCTCGGCAAGCACTTTGACCCGGTTATCGGCAAAATTTTTATAGACTGCCGTCCGCAGCTTGAAGAATACTACAAGGCAATTCAATGAACGTAAAACATTGCCGTAGCATCTGCCATGCCTGCAGCAGACAGGCGGCAGACCGGAAATAGACCGGCAGCAGCACTTTTCAACCTCACAAAAAAAGCCGGGCGCAAAAGCTGCAACCCGGCTTAATCATTATTTCATATTGACAATTGATTTATCGTAATCTTTCGGTGGTATGTAACCCATAAGGTTCATAAGTGTTGCAGGCCAGCTTGAAATTCCAAGACCGTCATTCAACTTAGTGTTGTCATATTCGCCCTTGTATTCTGGATCGTAGATGATGCCTGGAACAGGGTTCAAGCTGTGGCTTGTCTTTGCTTTTGGCTCGCCGCTTGCTTTGTCCATCTTTACACTGCCGTCTTTTGCGTGTTCGTACATATCGTCTGAGTTTCCGTGGTCAGCTGTAAGACAAAGGATTCCGCCTGCTTCATCGATTGCTGCCTTAAGGCGGCCAAGCTGCAAGTCCATGCCTTCCATAGAACAAACAACTGCGTTGAATACACCAGTGTGTCCAACCATATCACCATTAGGGAAGTTGAGACGGATGTGGTCATATTTTCCGCTCTTGATTGCTTCAATTACCTTGTCTGTAATTTCTGCACACTTCATCCATGGGCGCTGTTCAAATGGAACTACGTCAGAAGGAACTTCGATATAGTCTTCGAG
>CADBUT010000262.1 GCA_902797925.1 uncultured Spirochaetaceae bacterium | reverse complement strand
CGCCTACTTCAAAAAATCATGATTGCTGTGAATGGAAGACTATTTCCGAATTAGACAGTATGGACGACAATTTATTTATAGATGGCATAAAAAGCGAAATACATGAATTACTAAGCCGTTATAACGGTAAATAATAACCAGTCGTAATACACAGCCCCGAAGGTGCAGAGCCTCCGGGGCTTTTTTTTGTCCGCACAACAAACTGCCGCAAACGCTGCATTTTTGCAGTGCCAAAATTCAAGCACGACATTTCCAGCTCCGCTATGCTTAAGGCATGAAAACAAGAAAAAGAGAACTTGCAAAAGCAGGCGTCTTCGGTTCAATAGACAATCCGCTTATCGTAACCGAGAAAGACCTGCGCGAAATTGCAGAGACATTCCCGGAACAGAAACACCTTGCAAGAGAAACCCTCTGCCGTTCGCCGCCAGAAAGCGTGTAAAAAAGCCGCTTTCTAAGCTGGTAACATTCCGTTTTTTTCATAGAAGCTTCAATCTGCTCTTTTGAATGCTTTTTTTTGTACAAGCCCATTGCAACAACTTCTTCTGCCGTAACAAGAAAATCAGGATTCGGAAAGTCCTGCTTGCAATAGGCAATGCTGTTTTTTCCGTTATAGCGGATAGTTCCGCCGAGAGGTTTTTCTATTCCGAGAATTGTCTTTAAAAGAGTTGATTTACCCGAGCCGTTTGCGCCGCAGACCAAAAGCTTGTCGCATGGAAACATTTCAAGAGCAACGGGAGAACATAAAGGAACGCGGTTGTATCCGATAGAAAGATTGCTCAGGGCAAGAAGAGGAGTCAATGTGACTCGTCATCATGACGATTTATTATATGATTAGCAACCATAAGTTTAATTCATTTAGCATTCGAGCTACAGAAAAATTTTTGTGATATGTTCCAGAAATTCAGATAGTTTTCAAACTACCTGTTTTATCATTATTTTTTCGATTGAAAATCCATATTCTGATACCCATGAATTCTGTAATAGAAATTTTTGTAATGCACGTTGTTGTGAAATATCTTCTTCAAATCCTAATATTTGAAAATTTTCACAAAGATTGTTTTCTGGGGAATATGTGCTTCCTTCTGGACTATAAAAAATAAATGTTTTCATAGGCGGATCCTTGATCAAATTTAAAAATAGATCAAGTATTTTTTAGATTTTTCTATAATGTCCAGGAGTTACGAATTCAACAAAACCTTTATCCCGAAGATATTGAAGTTGCTGTCGAATTTTGTCTTTAACGAAGTTATTTTCGGGGTGCTTCTTTTTTAATTCTGGTTCGAATGCATAAACTTGGTTTAAAGTGAAATCTTTAGTCGGTATTTGTTCAATACAATTTAATGTATCTAAAAGCCAGCCGCGAGAATCAAGATTTGATGTTTTCAGGGTCTTAGTTTTAGCATAACTTGCAAGAACAGATTTATGCTCAATTTCAATTTGATTTTTTATTATAAATATTTTTCCTGAATCAGGAATTGCAGAAATATCTATATTACAGCCAGTCCAACCAGCTCTTCTTGCATTTGGACCAAGAGGTTTTCTTTTTATGATTATCTGTGGTGTAAAAAAATGATTAGGAATCAGGATAAGATTATTTACTTGAAAATTGTTATAGGTCATAAAAAAGAAGTTGGGATTTCTCATAGATGTAATTCTAGAAATCATTGTTGTGTATTCACCATCTGTAATGGTTTTAGATAGTTTCCCAGAATTACTTTCCTTACTTTTCAATTCAAAATCAGAAGAACAATCTTTACAGAAAAAATCTCCTGTAGGGTGATTGTTTTCATATCTATTAATATATGGTTTTCCACAAATAGGGCAATATAAATTCCTTTCAACCCAATCTTCTGTAAGAACCCTGCTTTTCTGAGAATTGCTGTGATAATTTTCTGCTAAAACCGTATTAAATTCAAATGTCATTTGATATTAAGCTGTAAAGACTTTTGTATTATAAACCATATTAAAAATTATTTGTAGGCATCATAAATCACGTACGATAAATACTTGTTTATACTAATTTCTGTAATTTCCATCATTATTTAGGTACATATCCAACATTCACTAGAAACATTTTGTTTCATAATAGGAAATTTTTCGTTTACTATTATGAAACGTTTTGTTTCCTATTATAAAATGAAACGTTTACTGTCAGTAAACGAAACGTTTCTAGTCTATAAACGTTCCGTTTCGTGTAAGAATTTTGATCGAAAACAAGCCCTTTTTAAAGAAGCCTTACATTGAGGCTCAATGACGACCATGATTGAGTGTCGATGACGAGCGTCATTGAGTCTCAATGACAAGAGACATTTAATATCAATGGAATTATGCTTTAAGTGTTCGCTTTCATTTGCTAATTATTTATAAGCCTCCTTGATTTTATGGATTGCCAATATTTTTTGTTGATGAGGTAGCCTATTTCGGGCAGCAGCTCGCCGTCGATATTCTGATGTGCGCTCTCCGTCAAACGGCGCGGGGTAGTGCTGCATCGTTTCTGCGTCAGACAGTACCACAATTCAGCATAAAGGAAAAGGCGGAAAGCGCTGTTATACTTTTTCTTTGATAAAGATTAAGCTGCCGATTTCGGTCGGGTGGTCAATAAAAAGCACGTCACGGTCTTTTGTCTTGATTTTTATAAGATTATAAACCATAAGAAAATCGCCTGCGCCGCCGAAAATCATGCCAAGCCCGAGCAAAAGAACAAAAGCGTTGCCTAAAAAAGAAGCAATTATGCACGGCAGAAAACCAAGAAAAATCGTCGGCATAAGCGCGCTTATGATATAAGCCTTTTTTGAAAGCGGTTCAAGGCATGTGCAATAAGGCGCAAAAGCAGCCGCATTGAAACCGAAGTCAATAGATTTCCATTCTCCCGGCACAAAGCGTGAAAAGCAAATTCCATGAATCAGTTCATGTAAAAAAATAAGAACCGCAAATGCTGCAATAAATGCTGCTAAAAATAATCGGTAAGACGGAAAATAATTCCGCATTCTTAGGCTCTGCCAATTGGTGTCAGCCGAAAAATTCATGGCCGCAAAAAGGGCAACCATCAAAATAATATAAGGAAGCATTGCGAGTGTTCCCATTACATTCATGTGGAATGCACTGAAAATCTTTTCCTGGCAGATGTATCCGTCTTTTTCCAGTTTTGCACGCTTTTCCATTATTATTTCAAGACGTTTCTTTTCTTTTTCAGTAAGTTTTCTCTCTTTGTTTTTCATTTATTCCTCTGGCTTTCTATTTTCAGCCTGTTCTGCTCTTCTTTGTAAATCGTTCTGATATTATACAGTTCGTCTTTTGAGAATTCTGATTCTGAAAAATTTTTGTTTACAGCATATTTAGGATTCCATTCACTTCCTGTGCTCTCAAAATAAGCTTTTAAATCAGCTGCTTTAAATTCATAGCCATGAAAAGCATAGATTGCATTACGCACAAGGCGCAGCTGTTCTTTAGTGTACCAGAACAATTTTCGCTGCGGAATTATTCCTTTGCAGCCGAAGAAGCTGTTTTTTGAGAGACGCATCGGGCCGTCATTACCTAAGATGTCGCCTACAAAAATCCTGAATGTTTCATTAAATTTTTCTGGTTCTACATCATAAAAAACAGCTTCAAATATATTATCAGCTTTTCTGTAAAACTTGTCGGCAACAGGCACTTCAGCCTTGTATATTTGAATTGGATAGTCATAAAGCAGATTGTTCACAACTCTGAAAGTAATCTTGCCTATTGAATTTTTCCATGTTTCGCCTGTTCCATATAGATATGTAGCAATTGCAAACGATGGTGCAGCTATTCCATATTTAGACTTATAAGATATTCTTGTTTCTGTTATTTGGTTTGAAGGAAAGTTGATATTCCTAACGTATGCTTTTTCTAGTTTCAGCTCTGTATTATTCTGCCACTCTTTTGCAATCGGTAAATCTTTAAATGAAGTTGATTTTCCGTTCGTCCATGTTTCAAAATCCCAAATTTCACCATCACCACCAAGCCCAACACAAAAGAAGGGAAAACTGACATCCATGCTTACAGATTTTCCGTGATTATAGAAATAAAAATCAACAGTTATTTGATAAAAGCCTTTTTCAAGTGTTACAGTGATAATCTCTTCTTGCATCTCGACTTCAAGATTCTTTGCATCGGACGGATACAATTGTCCTCCAGTCATAAAAAAGAAAGTGTCGTTTGCATAAGAAAAAGTTGCAAGTGCTATGAGTATCAGAATCAAAAGATTTTTTTTCATTTGCCTCTCCTGTCTTCTGTCTTCAGCCTGTTCTGCTCTTCTTTGTATATTGTCCTGATATTATACAGTTCGTCTTTTGAGAATTCAAGTTTAGCAATAAGATATAAACATCTGTTGCTGTTGGCTTAATTTCGAAAGTTTTTGCAGTCCAGTGCAAAAACTCGGCCGTCTTTTCAGTTGTCAGCTTGAAGATTGCATCTTTTTTTGGATTTTCACATAAAATTTGTGAATTTAAACTATAAGTTTAATGACTATTTTATTTGATTTCAGTATACTGTATAGACAAATAATAAAGCCGGCTGCGTTGCGGCCGCACCGTTTCATAGTTCTAAGCTGTGAAGCAAAAAATCTAAGATGCCGTAGGCATCGGTCTATCTTTTGAAAGGAGAACTCACATGTTCACACGTTACACCAATTCATCAACAGCTAATCTTGCAGATTTGTACACAGGCGTTTCAGCTCTAACCGCAACTAATGCATTGGCAGCCGCTTCTTCTATCCGTGGAACAGTGGGTGTTCAGCATGGATGGCAGGTCAGAGTCGATGATAGCCATAAATACGGAATTATTCCTGGATTTAAACAGATTGATGGATTTACGGGCATTATGCTTTTTTCTTATTTCATTAAGTCAATGAAAAAAGCTTTTGGGGATTTTTTAGCAGGCAGGAGATTAGAATTATGGAGAATGGCAAAGTATTTTTAAAACCAGTTATAGATTTAGAAGCCACGGGCGCAAAAATAAAGTTTCTTAGAAAATCGAGCGGATTTTCTGTTCATGATTTGCAGGATATTTTCGGTTTTGAATATCCGCAGGCAATTTATGCATGGGAGCAGGGAAAAAACATTCCGTCAATTGACAACCTGCTGGTGCTTTCAAATTTGTTTGCATGCAGAGTTGAAGAGATTGTTCAAGTTCACAGCATCGAAATCCAGATTGCATGTGCTGATGAGATGAAGCTTGAAAAGGCTCACAAAGAAGCAGAACCTTGCGAAGGCGGCAAGTTCAAAAAAATTGCGTAAATATTACAAGGCAGTGTCTTTTTAGGCACTGCCTTTTTTTGCGCCCGTTCCATTTAGACTGAAACTTCATTTGCTTTTTTGCAAAAACGAAGCTACTATTTAGTTAATCGTTTTATTGGAAGTTTTGCAAAGAGGTTGTTTATGTTACGTGAAGTTCAGACTAAATATGGAAAAGTACGCGGTTTGCCTGCTGCAGATCCGCGCATTACATCTTTTAAGGGCATACCGTTTGCCGCGCCGCCTGTAGGCAAAAACCGCTGGCGCGCGCCCCAGCCTTGCGAAAAGTGGGAAGGCGTCAAAGAATGTTATAAATTTGCGCCGATTTCGGTGCAGAACACGCCGGGGCTTGGCACAGATGTTTATTGCAAAGAATGGCACGTTGACCCGCAGATTGACATGGGCGAAGACAATCTTTATCTGAACATCTGGACGCCTGCAAAAAAAGCTGACGAAAAGCTGCCTGTGCTTGTCTGGTATTTCGGCGGCGGCTTTCAGTGGGGCTACACGGCCGAGATGGAATTTGACGGCGAAAGGCTTGCGCGGCGCGGCATTGTAGTTGTTTCTGTAAACTACAGGCTCAACGTCTTCGGTTTTTTGGCACACCCTGAAATTACAAAAGAAGCGCCGGAAGAACCCACAAATTTCGGCTTGCTTGACCAGCGCGCCGGCTTGAAATGGGTCTATGAAAACATCGCTGCATTTGGCGGAGACCCAGAAAAAATAACGGTTGCGGGGCAGTCTGCCGGCGCGGGCAGCGTAATGCATCAGATTACAACCGAAAAGAACAAAGGGCTTATCAAAGGCGCGGTAATTTTCAGCGGTATGATTTCAAGCCCGTTTGGCAAAGGCGGCATCGGCTGCCCGATGAAGCTTGATGAGGCCGAAAAGTGGGGCGTGGAATTCTTTAAGTTTTTGGGCGTAAAGTCTTTAGACGAAGCGCGCGCAATTGAGCCGTTCAAGATTCTTGCAAAATACGATGAATTTGTGGCGACGCACCCAAGAATGTTCACCGTGCAAGACGACAAATTCTGCACAGCCGCGCCGACAGAGATGCTTTTACAAGGCAAGTGCCTCGATATTCCGATTATCGCCGGAAACACAGCCGATGAATTCTTGAATTTTATTCCGGCCGCAGACGATGCGGAGCTAGAAAAGGTGGCCGCTCAGATTTACGGCGCAGATGCAGAAAAGTTTTTGTCTTTTCCGCAGTCAAAAATCAAAACAGGCAAGTCGCCGGAATTTCCGTTCGGGCCGTTTGGTCCGCACATTATAGGCGACAAGCAGAAATATGCCGAAATCAGCGGGATTGAGCTGACAGTCAAGAAAGTCTTTGAAGCGCGGAAAGCTTTAGGCAGCAAGAACAGCTTCTATTATTACCGCTTTAACCCCGACATTCCGGGGCCGGACAATCCGGGAACGTTCCATTCTGTTGATTTGTGGTTTTTCTTTGAGACTTTGGCCAAATGCTGGCGGCCTTTCGTGGGGCGGCACTACGATTTGGCGCGGCAGATGTGCAACTACTGGGTGAATTTCATCAAGAGCGGCAACCCCAACGGCAAAGACGCAGACGGAACGCCGCTGCCTGAGTGGAAGCCTTACGAAGCGGCCACAAGATGCGAGATGGAATTCACTCCGAATGGTTCAGTCTTAAAAAAAGAAGAAGATTCGGCCTACAAAGATTTCTTGAAAGCGCACATGCTGTAAAAAGCAACACAAGGTTGCGTGCTTCGACTCCGCGGTTGTTGAGTCTGTCGAAACACAGCAACCTTGCTTCGGCTCCGGCCTCTTTGTGTATTGCTTTTTTACATTATACCCCATATACTGAATGTAGTTATACTGAAAAAAAAATCAGTGAAAAATAATTCAGTATATGGAGTGCGCTATGTTCATTGGCCGTGTAAAAGAATTAAATGAATTAAAGACAGAATTACTCTCAAATAAAAAAAGTGCTGTTCTTGTTTATGGCAAGCGGCGAATAGGTAAATCAACCCTCATTAAAGAAGCATCAAAATGTTTTGAAGGAGTTATTGTTAATCATCTTTGCGTAAAAAGCTCTTTTGAAGGTAATCTGGATTTGCTTGCAAAAAGCATAATGCTTTCTCTTGAACTGCCTGAAACGAAATTTGCCAATATTTTTGATTTATTTTCTTTTGTAGACAAACAGAATAAAAAAATCCTTATCATTCTTGATGAATATCAATACCTGAAAGAATCTCTTAAAGAAGGTGAAGTAGATTCTTATATGCAGGGTGTAATAGATTCAATTTCTGATAATATAAAAATAATTCTTTGCGGATCATATATTGCCATTATGAAAGAGCTGGTAAAAGAATCAAATCCATTGTTCGGGCGTTTTACAAAAATACTCCGTCTTGAGGAATTTGATTATTATGATGCGTCTTTGTTTTATCCAAAGCTTCCGAACCGTGAAAAAATAAGGTTTTATTCTGTTTTTGGCGGCTCTCCTTTTGTACTTTCAAATCTAAATTATGAAAAATCTCTTGAGGAAAACATAACAAAGCTTCTTATAGAGCAAAACAGTCTCTTACGGACACATATTGAAAATGTTATGCTTACAGAAATTAAAAAAACTTATGATGTCCGTATTTTGGAAGTTATAGGTAATGGAAAGAAAAAGTATGGTGAAATTCTGAATCTTCTTGGCATGAAGGATTCCGGTCTTCTTGATAAACAGCTTAAAGAACTATTGAATATGGAGACCATAACTAAAACATTCCCTATAAACAAGCCTGATGACAAGAAAAAGCAGTTTTACGAAATAAAAGACAATCTCATGCGTTTTTACTTTTCTTATATTTTCAGCAATGATTCAATCATATATAGGTTTGGTGCCTCTTCATTCTTCAATTTAAAAATCAAAACCACACTAAATACTTTTATAAGCTATCGTTTTGAAGGAATTGCAAATCAGTATTTTATGAGGCTTGCTAGAAACGGCCTGTTAAGTGACGTAGAAGATTTTGGTTCATATTGGTATGACGATAAGGAAACTTCAACTAACGGACAATTTGACTGCGTGTTAAAGACCAAAGAAGGCTATGATTTTTATGAAGTAAAGTTTTATCAAAAACCGATGTCTATAAACGAATGTGAAAAAGAAGAACAACAGGTTCGCGTTCTCTCCGGCATGAACTGCAACAAAGTGGGCTTTATATGTTCGTCTGGTTTTGATTTTAAAAACAAAAAATATGACCTTATTGATGACAAGAAGCTTTATAAAAAATTATGAGTTCAACTCTCTTGAAGTTGGTTTCGCTCAGTGAGCATAGAGCAATGCTCACTGAGCGTTGGTTGGTGAGCGTAGCCGAACCAAGTCGAAGTGACAAACACACCATGCAAAACTAGTATAGATATGTACATAGCCGTCTTTGCGAGGCGAAGCCGAAGCAATCTGATAATATGCACATTGAATTTGCGCTTTTCTGAAAACCCGGTGTATAATCGTTTTATATAAACAACCATATCGGAGGAAATATGAAAATACTACATACAGAAACGGGGGGGGGTAAAGCTAAATCCTTCTCTATTAAGAAACTAGCATTTCTTTTGGTTTTGATTTGCTGCACTTTTGCAGTTTTTGCTCAAGAGAGCCTGCCTTTTACAAAAGGCATTGACATGCTTACCTTTTTTGAGTCATGGCAAGCGGGAAACCTTCCGGATCTTAACAAGTACGATGAAACAGATTTTGCCATGCTTAAAAGTATGGGCGTGGAGATAATCAGGCTTCCCATTCACTTTGCAAATTTAATGGAGCCTGTCAACACCGG
>CADBUT010000261.1 GCA_902797925.1 uncultured Spirochaetaceae bacterium | reverse complement strand
CTCGCTAACCTTTGCAACAAAAGGAGTATCTTTTCCGCGGGTAATTTCTGAAGTTACTGCTGTAAGAAAGTCTGAAATATTTGCAAGGCGTTCTGCCTTTTTCCAGGCAAGAGAAGCAACGGCTGTCATAACTGATGTACCGTTCATAATTGCAAGGCCTTCCTTTGCTTCAATTGGAAGAGGCTCAATTCCTTCTGCCTTGAAGGCTTCGGCAGTCGGAACAATCTTGCCTTTATAGTAGACCTCACGCTGTCCCATAATAACCGCACCAAGATAGCTCAGCGGTGTAAGGTCGCCGCTTGCACCAACAGAACCAAGCTGAGGAATTACCGGAATAATATCCTTGTTCAGAAGAGTTACCATCATACGGGCAAGGGCAGGGCGGATTGCTGAATGGCCGCCTTTTACGTTTCCGTTCAGGCGGGCAAGCACAACTGCACGGCCTGTTTCGTGGTCGAATTTCGGGCCAAGACCAATTCCGTGATAGGTGCAGATTACACGCTGGAGTTCGCCGGCTTTTTCAACGCTTATCTGATTATGGCAGCTGTCACCAAAGTCAGTTGTTACACCATAGGTCGGTACACCGGTTGCAATATAGTCTTCAAGAAATTTGCGGCTCTTTTCAAGAGTTTCCCAAAAGGCTTTATCTTCCGGCAGCTTTACTTCTTCGCCCTGCAGGGCAACATCACAAACATCTTCGATTGTTAAATCATTTCCACAAACAGTTTTCATACTATTCTTCCAATTTTGAACACTAATATACACCAATTTGCATTATTATTCCATTGAAGCAGTGAAGAAATACAGCAAAATAATCTGAACTTATAAATTATTTTGCAATACAGTTTCTTAATAGAATAAAAAGCCCTGCCGTGTTATAATAAATGTGCAAAGCTTTTTGAATGATGCTTGGCAGCTTTTCAAAGAATATCAATTTTGACTTAAAGATAATTAACCTATGCTTATAGAAAGCCTGCGGCTTATAATCACAGAATTCACTCCAGATATGGCACAAATCGTTCACGAAAATTCTCTTGATGATGATACCAGACGTTTTCTTGCAGACGAGGTTTTTGAAACAGTGGAAGAAGCCCGCGAGACTATTGATTTTTTAATTTCTCAATATGGAAATTTTGAAGGTCCGCAGGTTTATCCAGTTCTTTTGAAGGAAGATGGGGCAAATATCGGATATGTTCAACTTGTTCCGCTGGCAAATGGCACTTGGGAACTCGGCTATCACATTGCAAAAAAATTTACAGGCAGAGGTTATGCTGCAGAAGCGGTAAAGGCCTTTCTTCTAGTTATTACTAAGGCTGCCGGCATTGCAGAAGTCTACGGTATCTGTCTTAAGGAAAATCTTGCATCACGCCGTGTGCTGGAAAAGTGCGGGTTTTCGCCATTCTTTGAAGGGATAGGCAATTACAAGGGCGGGCAAAACGAGATTTACAAAAGTCTGTGGAAAGGTGAAAATTAAGTGCCTATAATTGATTCGAAGCTTTTATAAATATGCCCAGCATCAGCATATAGCACACGGTCTTAGGTAGCATGAGCATTCCAAGCATTGGAAGGAGTGGTGCAAAAATTGCAACCGGAATATAGAAAAGAAAGGATAGTGTTACATAAAGCCACATTCTTTTGAAAAGTGGATTTTCCTTCCGGCTTTTGTAAAACATAATCACAATCAAAAGACCAATTGCAATGAACGGGATGTTTCTTAGAGTTCCCCAAAGTACCGAGCCTTCGCCTGTAAACCAGTGGTTTCCCGGCAGAAGGCAGATAAAAATGCGGCAGACTGTAAGCAGCCAGAGGCACAGCTGCATGGATTTTTTCTTTTCATCTTCCCACTTAAAAAGCTTTGTATGCAGGAAAAACAGCAGAAGATAAAAGACGGTCATCGTGACAGATGTAACGAGCTTGCCAAGCCCAAGCCAGGCTGTAAAATCAGCTTCAATGAAATAGTTGAGAACCCGCGGTACAAGATGGCAGGTATCACCGCAGCCAAGAATAAAAGCTGCACTTCCCAAGAGATTTTCAATAGCATTCCGTCGTTTGACGAGAATTACAATTCCAGTAATTATCGCAAACAAAAGGTAAATAATGTCAAAAGTTGATTCACCGTATTTCATCAAAGTCTCCAGAGCTTACAAAAAGTAAGTCTTCATCATGCCTTTGCCTTTTACATCGATTTCGGTGTTTTCGCTGTATTGGAAAAGACCTGCGGTCTGGGCTTTTGTGGTTTCTGTTACATGAATTTTCATCGGCAGACCGGTGCTTTCCATGCGGCTTGCAACGTTTACAGTGTCACCCCAAATGTCATAGATGAACTTTGTCTTGCCGATTACGCCTGCAACAAGTGCGCCTGAGTTTATGCCGAGCCTTATTTGAAGCTTTATCGGCGAAGTTTCGTTGAAAGTGCGCACGTCGTCTAAAAGACCTTGTGCAAAGCGGATCATTTTTGCAGCCCCGTAGTTGCTGCGTTCTGGCGTAAGGCCTGCTGCTGCCATGTAAGCGTCGCCGATTGTCTTGATTTTTTCGATGCCTTCACGCTGTGCACGTTCATCAAACATAGAGAACATCTTGTTGAGCATTGTAACAACTTCTTCAGCTGTCATTTCGCCACTGATTTTGGTAAAGCCGACAATATCAGTAAAAAGCACGGTCACATTCGGATATTCTTTTGCGAGCGTGCGGTTCGGATGAGCCGTTAGCTCTTGCGCAATTTCTTTTGGAAGAATGTTCAGGAGCAGCCGCTCTGAACGGTTCTTTTCTGCTTCAAGTTCTTTTGTGCGCTCCTTTACGGTGCTTTCAAGCTTTTTGTTTTCTTCTTCAACGCGGATGAGTTTTCCTTCAAGAAGCATGATTGTCGTTGAAATAATGAAAATGACAAAAAGCACGGCAAGAAAAATATCGAAAAAAGCATTTGAAAGCGGCTTTAAAATGCTCGAATAGCTGAAAACAATCTTTTGTGAAAGCGGTTCATATTCATGCGGCGTGTACATGATGCAGCCGAAACCAAGCGTTTTTAGCGGAGTGATTTTGTAGAAATCTTCGCCGTGAATGTTCTCTTTGTCGCCTTCTTGCGGTTTTTTGACATCCAATGCGCCATCTGAAAGTGTGAACGTTCCGTTCCATGGGCCTGGGTCTATTGAGCAGTTTTCCGGAACGAAAATCGAAAAATTCCAGTCTGTGATGATTGTGCTTCTCATGTTGTTGTAAATCATGCCGTCAAATTGCGCGCCTGTTCTGAGCGGGTCTTTTTCGTCAACCCAATGTTTTTCGGCATGGCGTACAAAGGTTACGCAAACAGATTTTGACAGGTCATTTTCTAGATAAGGCTCTTCTATTGTCAAAGTTTTTTCCGGTAAAGCTATGCCCGTAATCGAAACGATCACAAGAACCAAAAGAATACCGCCCAAGCTTACAGAGAGAGTCTGCCAGAAATGGTTTCTTTCAACCCTTTTGCGCGTTGCTGTTGAGACGGTCTCTGTTTTATAGATTGGGCTTAAAATTGTAGACGCACGCTCGCCCGAATAAAATTCAAGCTCCATCAATTTGATGGAAGAGTAGAAAAGGTGCAGCGCGCCAAAGCCAAGCGAAATGTTTATCCATGAAAATCCGTAGAAAATAAGAATAAGAACCACGCCAATCAACGGAAGAATAAAATAAAGCAAAAGCGAAATAAACACATTTGTTGCAAGCTTCTTTTTGTTTTGCAGGAACATTGTGAATGTGATTAGCCCCGGCAAAAGCCCCAAAACTACGCTCAACGGAAAAAGTGTGTTTCTGTGGTAGATGTTGTTCTCGTCAAAATAATAGAAGAAACCTGTAAACTGGCTGAAAACTATAAGGCCGATGCCGCCAAGGCAGAGAAGCAGCACTATAAAAAGCTGAACAGGGATTCCGGCTTTTATAGAAGCTTTTGGGTGCAGAATAAGCGACAAACTTAAGCGCGACTGCTTTATGAATTCGCAGACGTAGAAGCAAAAGAAAAAAGACACTGAAAAATTGCATGTAAAAACAAAGAAATTGCTGAGACGCACCATGTAATAGC
The DNA here is from genome assembly GCA_902797925.1 of uncultured Spirochaetaceae bacterium. Lineage (GTDB taxonomy): Bacteria > Spirochaetota > Spirochaetia > Treponematales > Treponemataceae > UBA1240. The sequence continues at coordinate 4,349 of CADBUT010000261.1, read as the reverse complement.
CTGCCGCGCTGGTATTTCCGCGGTAAAAATACGCAAGCGCATCGAAAAGCAGCAAAAAGCCGGTGAAAAACTCAATAAAGATGAGCGTGCGTCTGCCGTTTTGCTTTAAATTATGCCCTGACCACAAAAAAACGCCCACCTGAAAACAAAAAAACGAAAGAAAAGCAAGCGATGCAATGCTGATAATTCTTGTAAAGTCAGACATAAATTAGTTCCTCTGATAAAAGCTTTTCTATTATTATAACAGCAAAACTGGAAATTTAAAGGAGAAAAGTGTTTTAAGCCCAAAAAGTGAGCGGCTGATTGCCGTGTTGTGTACGGCAATGACAAAAATTCGGCAAAAAACAGTTTTATATCGAATTGTGGCTTTTGCTGCATAGTAATGTTATAATTGGAAACTAGCTATGAAAAAAGAAGAAAGATTTGAATTGATTACAGAAAATGGTGAAAAACGTATAAATCATTATCCTCCTCTAAAAATTCCCGCTTTTATTCCGGGGCTAATTTTCATGCTTATAATAGCTTCTGTTATTTTTCTGAGTGATAAACCATGGGAAAGGGAAAAACGACAGGCAGAAGCAAAAAATCGTGCTGAACGGCGTGAACAGTTCAGGAGCGAAAAGCTGGATGCTTTTTTTAGTGACTGCCGGATTGAATATAGCAAAGATTTTCCCGCAGCTCACGAAATTGATTTTGAAAAATTTGCATCAATAATTAAAAATGCAGAAGTTGAAGCGGAGAATCCATACAGATCCAGATTTTTCGGTCATATATATTTTATTGGCAACAAAGATGACGAATTTGCTGTTGGACTGACATTTTTTGGTTATGGAAAAGGCGGTTATGTCAATGTTTCTATATGCGAAGGAGAGCCTAGAACATCGGATCATTGGTGGCGTTATTCTTCAAAAGAACTTTTGGAATGGTCTAAGGAAACTTTTCCAGAAGTTTTTGAAGAAATAAAAGAATATCAATCAAAGCCCTCATTTGGTTGGTTAAACGGGATTGTTATACTTCTGTTTTATTTTGGATTGTTATATACTTTGACTCATATTGGGAATTATATTAGAAGGCAAAATAAGATAAGAAAGTTGTTCTCGCAAATTTTTGATAAAACTAAAAAATAGCTTCTGGCATGTACGAAGCAGCATAATAAACTTTCGCTTGAAAATCTCTGTTCATAAACAATTTTTGATTGTACAATTTCAGCATGAGCAAAACATTGAATGACAATCTTAAAGAATACAAAATTTCTGAAATTCCGCATATAAGGCTGATGGGGCGCAACGTGAAGGGCGCGCTTAAAAGCGGCAAGCCTGTGCCGCTCTTTTGGGGCGCGTCTTGTATCGAGGTTCGGGCTGCATCAAGCGAAGTCTGGGCACTTGTAGAGACAGATTATTCTGTCTATGAAGTTTGGGCTTGCGTTTGGGTGAACGGCCGGATTATTTCGCGCTTTATGCTTGAAAAGGGCAAAAACTGGATCTGCCTTTGCCGCGGTTTTTCAGCCGGAACAGTGAATGATGTCCGCCTTATGCGCGATTCTCAAGCTATGAGCGAAGACCCTGAACAGGTTTTCTTGGTTCATTCGTTTGCAATCGAAAAAAGCGGCGCTTTTCAGCCTTTAAAAGAAAAGAAGCTCCGCATTGAGTTTGTCGGTGACAGCGTAACTTCTGGCGAAGGGCTTTACGGCGCTGTCGATGAAAATCAATGGATAAGCGCATGGATTTCGCCTTCAAAGACATACGCCGTAAAAGCGGCAGAAGCTTTGAACGCAGAATTTTCGCTCGTGTCGGCATGCGGCTGGGGCATTGTGGCGGCTTGGAACAACAACGTTCAGTGCGTAATTCCGCCGTATTATGAGCAAATCTGCGGAATCTGCAAAGGAGAGCCGCAGCAGAAGCTCGGCACTTGCGGAAAATTCGATTTTGCAGAAAAGCCCAACGACTTTGTTTTTGTAAATCTCGGCGCAAATGATTACGGCGCATTTTTCAATGAGCCGTGGATTCAAGACGGCAAAGAATATAAGATGCACATGAACAGCGACGGCTCTTTTGATGAAGATGACTGCATGAAAGTTTCGTGCGGCATAAGAGATTTTCTGAAAGTTATCCGCAAGAACAACCCGCAAGCCAAAATCTGCTGGGTTTGGGATATGCTTGAAATGCCAGAGCTTTCGACATATATGCACAAGGGCGTTTCGATGTACATTGCCGAATCTGGCGACAAAAATGTTGATATGCAGCTTCTGCCGCCGTCTAGCCTTGAAAAAGAAGACGAAGACAAAGGTTCAAGAAACCATCCGGGACCGCTGACGCATAAGCTTGCCGCCGCCAAAATCATAGATTATTGCAAGGGGCTTTTATGAACGGAACGCGCTATAATATACAGAAACTTTTAGCCTTGCTTATTATAATAGAAGCTTTTTGCTGTTTCAGCTCTTTCGCCTCAAACAGCATCAACGACGCAATTGCCAAAAAGGAAATAATCAACCCTTATAAGATTGAAAATTCAGCTTACGAAGAAATGCTTTCGGCTTCTGTGATGAGCTACGGAAACAACAGCCGTCTTAAGCGTTTTATCAAAAAGCTGAAAAACGGCGAAGATGTCTATATCGCTTTTCTTGGCGGCTCGGTGACAGAAGGCGCCGGCCCTGCAAATTATAAAGACGGCTATGCATACAAATTTTGCGACCAGCTTAAAAAGCGCTTTTCGTTAAAAGACGAAAAAATACATTCCGTAAATGCCGGTTTAAGCGGCACACCTTCGCCGCTTGGGCTTCTGCGCTACGGGCAAGATGTGACTGCTGCGCTTGGCCGCGCGCCAGATTTGCTGATTGTTGAATTTGCCGTAAACGACGGCAGCGAATGGTCAGACTGCCGTGCTTTTGAGCAGATTATCCGTGGCGCGCTTGAAGCTGATGAAAGCACGGCTGTAATCGCGCTTTATTCGGCGGCGCAATACATGAATTCGCAAGGTGTAAAGCACACCGTTTCAAGCTATTACGGTGTTGCTGAAATCAGCGTGCAGAACGCTTTTAACAAGAGAAAGAATCTTTTTTCGGTCAAGCAGTTCTTTACAGATGTTGTGCACCCGACCAAAGAAGGGCACGCTTTTGCCGCCGACTGTTTGATGAGCTTTATTATTCAGACTGAAAACCGTGCGGCAGATTCTGCTGTTGCCGTTCCTGCTGAATATTTGAAGAAGCCGCCGTTCAGCAACTTCAAGCAGATTGTCAAAGACGATGAATATGTAAAAATCGAAAAGGGCAGCTTCAAGTTTTCAGACTTGCAGACGCAGGGTACCAAAAAATCTACGGCCGGCAACTTTCCGGACAACTGGTATCATATGCCGGTTGCAGACGTTGAACCTTTCATAATGAAGATAAACTGCAAGGCTTTGTTTTTCGTCTATAAGGAAAATGCAAAATGGAACAATGTTCCTTTCGGTTCTGCTGAAATTTACGTTGACGGCAAGAAAGTTGCTGTTATTGATGAAAATTCCGCAAACGGCTGGAACAATTCAATTATCAAGCTGATAATCGATGAGAAAACAGCTTCTGAACATGAAGTGCGCGTCGTTCCGCAGAAGAACAAGGCTTTTACGATTGTCGCTTTGGGGTATTCGCGTTGATGAGAAGAACCGGTCACGCTGATTTGCCACTGCATACGGGTACTGTGCCAAGATGGCTTGCTGACCGTATGCGTGATTTGGGCACGCTAATCGTAGAATCGCTCATATTGAACTTTGGCAAAGACGAAGTTTTGCGTCGCCTGAGCGACCCTTTGTGGTTTCAGTCTTTCGGCGCTGTTCTCGGAATGGACTGGCACTCTTCGGGCATAACTACAAGCGTGATGTATGCGCTCAAGCGCGGCCTGAACCCGCGGGCGCATGAGCTTGGCATCTGCGTATGCGGCGGGCGCGGCGTGTATTCGCGTAAAACACCGGACGAGCTGCTATTTTTGAGCAATGCAGCCGGCTTAGACGGCGAAAGCCTTGTGCGCGCAAGCAAACTTTGCGCCAAAGTTGACAACACCGCCATTTTAGACGGTTTTCAGCTTTATCAGCACAACTTTATATTGACAGATAAGGGCAGCTGGGCTGTGGTGCAGCAGGGCATGAATGCACAAACCAAAACAGCAAGGCGCTATCACTGGTGTTCGCTTGACCTTGATTCGTTTGTGGAAACGCCGCACACAGGCGTTGTGGGCGAAAACCGCGGCTCAATCTTGAACTTGACCGCCAAAAATGCAGACGGAACACGTTCCGGCATTTTGAGCCTTGCAAAAGAAGAACCTGACAAAATTATTGCAGAATCTGCAAAAGTGTTTGCAGATTCTCATGTTCAGGCT
>CADBUT010000260.1 GCA_902797925.1 uncultured Spirochaetaceae bacterium | reverse complement strand
TCAGTTTTTAATTCATATTCAGCGTTATAGTTAGCAATGTCTGACTCAAGCTGTAAATTATTCGGGCTTTCTTCAAGACTCAGCTTTGTTGCAGCAATAATGTCTTCTTTTGTTTCGGTGTCATCACCGCCAAAAATAGCATCGTGAAGTTCGTCAGAAAATGCCTTTGATTCTGTTTCAACCGGATTAAGTTCCGGTGCCGCACTTGAGATAAAGTCGCTTTCTTTTGTTTTGAACTGGTTCAAGTCGTTGCTGAGCAAAGTCATCTTTGTACGGCTCTTAGAACTCAACTCATTAACTTCAAGCATCCGCTCAACAATGTCTTCTGCACCAATTTTGATTTCATCAATTCCGTTTCTTGAAAGGGCAACAACATCTTCAAGTTTTTCCATTTCAGAAGAAACTGACTCACGCTGTGAGTCCAAATTGTCATAAGCCATATTCATTTTCTCTGAAGCAGAAGAAATGCGCTGTGAATAAGCCGCAACTTTTTCAGCTTCAATTGCAACTTCGCTGATGTTGTCGAGAATCTGGTTCAACGACTTATGAATAGTTGTAGATTTTCCGTTGATATCGGCAAATGCCTGTGCAGCACTTTCTGAATAGTCTGTAACTTCGCTCATGCGGCTGATAATAGTAAAGAGACTGTCAGAAATGCGCTTTGAGTTTTCGCCTGTGCTTTCTGCAAGAATACGGATTTCTTCAGCAACAACCGCAAAGCCTTTGCCGCTTTCTCCTGCGTGGGCACTTTCAATTGCGGCATTCATTGCGAGAATGTTTGTCTGTTCTGCAACTGAATTGATTACGTCTACGACTTCAGCAACGCCCTTAATCTGGCTTGCTACTTCCCGGATCATTGTGTTAGAAGCTTCGATTTTCTGGTCGCCGTAAGTAACAGCTTCCTGCATGTCCTCTGCACTAGAACAGTTTGCTTCTGCCATGCTTCTGATTTTTTCAACTGAAGCAGCCATTTTTGATGAAGCTTTATCTGATTCCTGAATAGCAAGTGACTGCTGATGATTGTCTTTAGAAAGCCCCATAACGGCGGCAGACATGCGCGAAAGTGAATCTACTGAAGTTTCAACTGCTGCCTCAATGTTGTCAAACTGCTTGCGGAGAGATTCAATATTAGAGCGGATTTCGTGTGTAGCACTTGCTGTGGTATGGGCTGCAAGACTGATGTTCTCGCCCAAGTCAACGTTCTGCAAAGATGAATCTTTGACAATTTCAAGAAATGAGCTCAAGTCTTTGATTGTGTCAGACAAAGTTACGGCAAGAGATGAAATTTCGTCTTTGCCCGATGTTATGCTGCTGATGTCTACGGTAAAGTCTTTCTGTGCAAGCTTTGTAGAAGCGTTCTTGAGAAGCTTTACGCGCCTTGTTATACGTCTTGTAACTGTCAGTGCAATTGCGAAAACTATAATTGAAACGACACAAAGAATGAGCAGGTTCTGAATCATGAAACGCTTGAAAGAAGTTTCATTTCTTTCCGTCAGGCTTGAAGACAGTTTTGACAAAACTTTTGAAAAAGTGTCGTTTGAATCCATTAAAATGCTTGTCGCCTGAATAACACGGTTTATCATATAAGTCATGATTGTTTTGCGGCTGTCTGAATCATCGAGTTCAAGTGTTGTTCTTGTAGCACCGCTGGATTTCATTGAAAGCGCTTCTGCCTTAGAAAAGGACAAGTCTGTAAATTCTTGCAGCGAAGTTTCGACTTTATTAAGCTGCGGAATGATTACTGTCCAGACTTTCAGAAGTGTATCAAGGTATTCGGTCTCTTCTTTTGAGAGCAGCGATCTGTATTTTTCAGATGAAATTACTGCCATCTGATCGTTAGCCTTTTTGCTCAATTCCTGCCAGTCTGAAACCAAAGTTTCGGGATTGACTCTAATTGCAAGAACAGTCGGTGGAAAAGCATAAATTTCTTCGATGTATAGTTTCATCTGCAAGGTTTCCTGCTCAAATTTTTGCAGCTGTCTTATCTGATTGAACGAAGCAAAAATCTGAAAAGAAACGCCCATCGTAACGATGACAAAAGATGAGATAAGAATGACAAATTTTGTATTTAATTTCATAAAGTGTACCTTAAAAACGTTTTTTAAACCCGAATGTATTATAACATAAATATTAAAAAAAAGAACTGAAAAACGAATTTATTTTTTTAATACTTTGCAATGTGAAAAAAAAGGCTGCCCTGATTGAGGACAGCCTTGGTCTGGTATAGCGGTTAGGCGCGTTTTTTGCCTTGAATTATTTTACGCTGCCGTTTTTGTAGGTTTCAACAGTAAGATATTTGCCGTTGCTGCCGATTTTTGCGCCGTCAATTTCTACAAAACCGTCTTTTGTGCAGAGGTTCATGTCTGCAAATTTTTCAGGCTTTACAAAACAAAGCTCTTCTTCTGGCGGTGTAAAGCCTTCAGGTTCAAGAATTGTTCCGACTTCAAACTGCGGAGCAAAAATAACTTCGCAGGTATCTTTGTCTGTTGCCGGGTCTGTTGCAGCAAGAAGCATGCCGTTACTGCGCACGCCGCGGAAATTAGCCGGCTTTAAGTTGTACACAAGCACAATGTTCTTGCCGAGCAATTCTTCGGGCTTATAAAAGTTTACGATTGAGCTTACAATCTGGCGCGGTTCATTATCGCCTGTGTTGAGCGTAAGAATGTATAGAAAAGTTCCGCCCGGATGCTGCTCAACTTTTTCGATTTTGCTTACTTTAAGGATAACGCGCCTGCTGAAACGCTCTGCAGGAGGCAGCTGGTCAATTTCAGCTGGTGTAAGTTTCTTTGTAGAAGCAGCAGCTTTTTTTGCAGCAGCATTTTCGTCAGCTACAACATGAGAAAAAATCTTGTTGAGGCGGTCTTTTCCGATAATGCGGAAGAAGCTGCCGAGACGCGGACCCTGCTCTTTGTTTACAAGAACATTGTACAGGCCTGTGAAAAGCACTTTGGTATCAAGAGAAAGAGCTTCTGCAACTTCATAGATAGCCTGCTGGCAGTCTTTGTCTGTTGCAAAGTCTGAAACCTTAGGAACTACATCTTCTTGGATTTTCTTAATAGCGGCTGCAATTTCATTTGAAACATAAACAGGCTTGCCGTCATTGCGGAGCTCAAAGCAGAATTCTGGCGCCCAAGTCGGTGCAGATTCAGTAATCCAGAACCATGCGCACTTGGCTCTCTGCCGCAGTGTTTCTTCCTGTTCAGGCTTAACGTCGCCAAGGTATTTGATTACGCTGTCAATGTCGCCGCTATGAATCTGGAGCAGCGTCGTGAGCAGCCTGAACGGAATCTGATAAGGCATAACCTCTGGGATTTTGCCGTCCATCTGCGAAAGCATGTAGATGCGCTTTTCTTTGTTGAAGAAATCGTCGTTTTTGGCTTTGTCTACGCCGTAAACCACGCGCTCAGTCTTGTCGTAGTCTTCGTAAATCTTGAGCACGTCAAGGTCAAAGCTGATGGCAAATTCGGTGTTCGGTCTTGTGCCAGCAAAGATATAGCGCAAAACTTGCGGCTGATAAACTTCAAGCGCGTCAACAAGCGAGATAACCTTGCCCTTTGAAGAGCTCATCTTGCCCGGCACGCCTTTAAGCTGTACAAAGTCGTAGCGCATTGTTACAGGTGCGTCCCAGCCGTAGATTTTCTTTGAAACGAGCTTCGCCGTGTCATAGCTTCCGCCCGGGCTTATGTGGTCTTTTCCGCCCGGTTCGAACACAACCTTTTCTTCGTTCCATCTCATAGGCCAGTCAACGCGCCAGCCGAGCTTAATTCCGCCGAACTCGCGGATGTCTACGGTTTCTTCGTTGCCGCATTCGCATTTGTAAGAAACAGCATATTCGCCGTCGTAGCCAGTAATTTCAGTTGTGTCCTTCTTGCACTTGCCGCAAAAAATTGCCGTCGGCCAATAAACGTCGCTGTCTTTCATTTTGTGCGCGTCGTCGCGGTATTCGTTGAGGCACTGCTTGATAAGGTCGCGGTTCTGCATTGCCTTTTTCATGCCCTCAACGTAGCGGTGCGCCTGATAGCGTTCTGACTGATAAAGGAATTCCGGCTTGATGCCGACTCTCGGCAGCTGTGTTTCGATGTCAACTTCGTGATGGCGCGCGTAGTTAGCGTCTCTTTTTGTTGTGTCCGGCACCGAAGTAATCGGATAGCGCAGATATTTTTCAAGAATTTCCGGGTCAGGCATGTTTGCAGGCACTTTTCTGAAAACGTCGTAATCGTCCCATGAATAGATGAAGCGCACATTCTTGCCGCGGTCGCGCAATGCACGCACAACAAGGTCAACTGTAATAATTTCGCGGAAATTTCCAATATGAACAGTGCCGCTCGGTGTAATGCCCGAAGCACAAGTGTATAAGTCTAAGTCGCCTTTTTCGCGAATGATGTTAGCCGCCATCTGGTCTGCCCAGTGGCACAAAAGCGGGTTTCTTTCTTCTTTGTTTTGGTTGCTCATAATGCGGCTATTATAGCTAAAAAAAGTTTTTTATGGAATCCCGGGTTTGCATTGGTCTGTGTAAATGCTTTCGGTTGCGAAGCACGGTTCAAAACCGCGCGATAACGCGCTATGCCTGTTTGTTGTATGGAAACTATATACATGTCGCTACGCGACACAACAAACAGAGCATTTTTGAACCGCACTCCGCTGCCCTACGCATGTTTCAGTCTATGTGCAAAAGCGTGCGAGGCTCAATCTGCCGGTTTTTGCGTAGCAAAAAGCGGCGCTTTTCGCAGAATAAACTCTATTCGTAGATTAAGCTGATGCGAAAAGACCCCCTAATAACCCCCGATTAACTACATTTTAAGTTTAGCTTCGCGGAAAGGGGTATTTAAAATGTCATTGCCGGGCTCGCTTAAAACTTCGTTGCGAGTCTGCGTCGGGGGCGTTCATTTAACTGACAATATTTGTATGTCTTTTTTTTGCTTTCCGAGCTTTAGTATCTTGCCAGTTTTATATTTTTCTATTTGTGTTAGATAAAATATAGTATCTTTTCTATTCAAAAGAATTTTTCCATTACTGAATGGATAGAAAACGATAAAATTTCCATATGGTATATCAGCACAACAACGAAGATTTATAACTTTTTCAATCTTTCCATCGAGAAAATAATAGATTTTCGGACCAAGCCATTCATCTTTATGGAAATCATGATAATATCCCTCGTCATAAATTATAATTTCATCAAAATCCTTACAGCAAACTGATAAATCAACAAAACCATTTTTCTTTATTTCAGATATAATAATTCGTTCATCCTTTGATTTGCAGGAAATTAATAAAGACAGAAAAGAAAGAATTATAAAAGCATTTAAAAACTTATTTCTTTTTATCATTCCGAAAGTCCTTGATTATTTTTGGTTGAAAGTACTAAATACGCATTATAATATCAGTTATTTTTGCTAATTCTATACTATAAGTTTCATTGGCATTTTTAGCAACTTTATATAAACCTGATTGCATTTCCTAAGCAGAAAGAACAATCTGCAATGATTCGCTAGATACCCGGAAGCCGCTTTTGCAGATTAATCCGGTCACTGAGCGTTGGTTGGTGAGCGGAGTCGAACCAAGTCGAAGTGACCACAAAATGTGGTTAGCCGCCTTCGCTTGGAGTGAGCGAACCACAAAATGTGGTTAGCCGCCTTCGCTTGGAGTGAGCAAACCACAAAATGTGGTTAGCCGCTTTCACTTGGAGTGAGCGAACCGCAAAATGAGGTTAGCCGCCTTCGCTTGGAGTGAGCAAACCACAAAATGTGGTTTGCCGCTTTCACTTGGAGTGAGCAAACCACAAAATGTGGTTAGCCGCCTTCGCTTGGAGTGAGCAAACCACAAAATAAGGTTTGTCACTTTCAGTGGAAAGTGAAGAATCTTATGATAAGATTGCCCGGTCACCTGTCTGCCGACAGGCAGAAGCCGGGCAATGACACGTCGCATAAAGGCATTGGGATAGATGCACAAATGCGGGAGGGTGCGGAGCAGGGTTCAAAAACACTCTGTTTGTTGTGTCGCGTAGCGACATGTATATAGTTTCCATACAACAAACAGCGTGTAGCGCGATATCGCGCGGTT
>CADBUT010000259.1 GCA_902797925.1 uncultured Spirochaetaceae bacterium | reverse complement strand
GCAAAAGAAAAAGTGCAGCTTGTTGATTTTGAGCTGAAAGAAGAGGTTCATTACCATGCGCCTGACGAACTTTCGATAACAGCACCTGAACTGATTAAGGCGGTTCATTCAGCTTATCTTAAGGCCGGCGCGAACATAATAACGACAAACACTTTCGGCGCAACCCCAATAAAGCTCGAAGATTCATCTTATAAAACCGAAGAAATTATCGAAGCGGCGGTGCGCAACGCAAAAGAAGCAATAGCCAAAAGCGGCAAGCAAGCCTTTGTTTCGCTAGACGTAAGCTCAAGCGGCAAGCTGCTTGAACCGATGGGGCCGCTCACTTTTGACCAGGCTTATGAAAACTATAAGACTACAATGATTGCCGGCGAAAAGGCAGGCGCAGATTTGGTGCTTGTTGAAACGATGAGCGACCTTTACGAGACAAAGGCCGCCGTGCTTGCCGCACGCGAAAACACAAGCCTGCCGGTTATAGTTTCTGCCACGTTTCAGAGCAACATGCGCACTTTGACCGGCGCAGACGCTCTGACCGCCATTGTCTACATGGAAAGCATGGGCGTTGAGGCGGCGGGCTTTAACTGCGGCGGCAGCCTTGCCGATGCAGACGTGCTCACAAAGACAATGGCAAGCTACGCTTCGATTCCGCTTTTGGTGCAGCCGAATGCCGGGCTGCCTGTTGTAGAAAATTGCAAGACATTCTTTAAGGTTAAGCCCGATGAATTTGCCGCGGCACAGGCAGAAAATTTTAAGACCGGTGCGCTAATTCTTGGCGGCTGCTGCGGCACTACCCCTTCGCACATTCAGGCTATGGTGCAGGCGGTCAGCAAGATTAAAACTGATAAAATAGAAAGAAACCACAAACTTCAGAATCACACGATAATCTGCTCTTATAACGAAAGCGTTGACATCGGCTCGCCTGAAAACGGTGCGGTCATCATCGGCGAGCGCATAAACCCGACCGGCAAGAAAAAGTTCAAGCAGGCTTTGCTCGACAAGAACATGCAGTACATAATTGATGAAGCTTCAAGCCAGATAAACGCCGGTGCACACATTCTTGACGTAAACGTCGGCTTACCGGGCATAGACGAGCAGCAGATGATGGTCGATGCGGTCAAGCTGCTGCAAAGTTCTTTCAGAATTCCGCTTCAGATTGATTCAAGCGAGCCGCCGGTGCTCGAAAAGGCTTTGCGCTATTACAACGGCAAGGCGCTCATCAATTCTGTGAACGGCAAGAAACACACAATGGAAGCTGTGTTCCCGATTGTCAAGAAATACGGCGGCACTGTCGTTGCGCTTGCGCTAGACGAAAACGGCATTCCGCCTACGGCAGAAGAGCGTTTAGCGATTGCAGACCGAATCTTTGAGACGGCCAAATCTTACGGCATTCCGCCGCGCGACATTGTAATTGATGCGCTGACGCTTACAATCAGCTCTCAGCAGAAAGAAGCGCGCGAAACTTTGCGCACAATTCAGCTTGTAAAGCAGAAGTACGGCTGCAAGACGGTTTTGGGCGTTTCAAACATTTCCTTCGGGCTGCCGCGCCGCGAAATAATCAATTCGCACTTTTTTACGCAGGCTCTTGCAGCCGGCCTTGACGCATGCATTATCAATCCGCTGTCGCAAGACATGATGGCGGCGTTTAGAGCTTTTAGGGCAATTGCCGGTTTTGACGCAAACTGCCTTGAGTACATCGAAAATTACGCGAACACCGTCGCACCCACGGCCGCTGCAGCTTCAGACGGAAAAGCTGCCGCTTCTGCAGCACCGGCACAGAAAGCAGAAGCTTCAGACTTAAAAGCGATTATCGTAAACGGCTTTAAAGACCGCTCGGCAGCTGCGGCGCAAGAGCTTTTGAAAACAAATTCAGCGCTTGATATAATAAACAATCACATTGTGCCCGCACTTGATGCGGTGGGCAAAGACTTTGAAAGCGGCCGGAAATTTCTGCCGCAGCTGCTTTTGAGTGCAGAAACTGTCGCAAAAGCTTTTGAAGTTATAAAAGCTCATCTTGCCGCATCGGGCGAAGCACAGGAAAGCAAGGGCAAGATTGTCATTGCCACAGTTCAGGGCGACGTGCATGACATCGGCAAGAACATCGTAAAGGCCATGCTCGAAAATTACGGCTACAGCGTCATTGACCTCGGCAAAGACGTGCCGGTTCAAGCTGTTGTAGACGCCGTAAAAGAGAACGACATAAAGCTTGTGGGCTTGAGCGCGCTTATGACGACAACCGTAGCAAGCATGGAACAGACTATAAAGGCATTGCGCCAATACGAGAAAGAAGCCGGAAAAACTGTCAAGATAATGGTCGGTGGTGCGGTGCTCACGGCAGAATATGCCAAGAAAATTGATGCAGACTATTATTCAAAAGACGCAATGCGCAGCGTAGAAATTGCCAAAGAGGTGTTCGGGGCATGAGCAATAGCGGAAAGATAAAGCCTGTCTGCCAGTACAGCGCATTAAAAGTCTATTTCTTTGTTCTGTTTCATCCCTCAACATGGAAACCAACACTGAGGTTTGTTGCGACTGCCGCTATAGATTTTTTCTGGCTTCAGTTCAGACGTAAACTCGGGCTTTTAAAAACCAAAATTATTCATGTCGACTGTCCTCTTGACGAGTTTATTCCCTTTAAACCTGAAAACATTGACATTTATCTTGATTTTATCAATTTCTGGCTGCGTCCGCTGTCACTGTTGATTGCATTACGGCGGAGAACAGCAGCAAAACGTATTTCAGATTTTCTGATACTGATTAACCGCTGCTATAAAGAAGCCTCGGACTTTTACAAATTCAGAATGTCTACAACGAAAAGACCTGAAGGCATAGCGCACAGAAAATTCTTCTGGATAAAACTGCTTGACCCGCATTATCTTTGCGTGCCTAGTCTTCACGTTTCTGTTGTTGTACTTACATCAACCTATTTTAAGCGTGTCTTTAAAGAAGAGCAGTTCTCTGAAGCCGAACAGAATTTCTATAATACCGAAATTTATGCCGAGGCAATGAAAATTGCCGAAACAGTTCTGTACATTAAGCAGCACAGCGTAAACTGCGTTGCCGCCGCACTTTATATGATGAACTGCATTCTTGAAGGTGAATTCAGCATTCAGGACGCAGTTGATTTTATCAATAATATGTTTGTAAATGCAGACGACATAACAGACGGACACAAAAGCCTCATTAACGAACACCTCAATATGCTTTTTGAGCAGCTTCTGCTTGAAGGCACAAACGAATACGACTGGGTTACTCCGCTGAAGCGCTGGATTCTTCAATGTGAAAAGGATGAAACAGCACAGGAACAG
>CADBUT010000258.1 GCA_902797925.1 uncultured Spirochaetaceae bacterium | reverse complement strand
TTTAAAAGAATATAAATGCCGTCGTTCTGGTTTGAGCCGTCGCCGATGCGCCCAATGTACATGCCGGAGCGCAGACGGATATGCTCAAGAGAACTAAGCGTCTTGATTTTTGATTCGTCGTAATTAGCTGATTTTCCACCCATGTGTATTATTGTAACACACTTTTGATTTATGTGTAAACCCAAAGCGGTCTTTACGGTTTGGGTTTTATTATCTATAATGAGACATGATTTTTAACGGTTCTATTGTTATTTACAAAAATCAGCCTGCCATAATTATTGAAAGCGGTGAAAAATATACTATTCAATTTGCTTCTGGTCCGAAACTTCAGAATGCAACACAGAGCGTAAGACAAAAAGATTTTGTGCTTCTCTGTGATAAGTCTGCAAGCGCTTCGCTTCAACCGAAAGAACTGCTTGCCAATGCAGAAGTTTTTCTCGAAAAATCTGAAACTTATTTTGATTCTGCAAAAGAAGTTGCAGAGCTTCTAATATCTGACGGCAATGCTCCTGCAGCAATAAGTGAGCTTTCAGAGCTTGTTTTTGGCAGTTTCGCGCCTGAAAATTCATGGGGAATCTACAATTATTTTCACAATTCGCCTTTATTTGCAGAAAATATAACTCAAGACGGAATCTGGTATACATGCCGCAGCGAAGAAGAAGCTGCGGAAATAATGCGGAAAAAATCAGAAAAAGATAACGAAGCCGCTATGCGTGCCGCTTTTATTGCAAGACTGAAAGCCAAAAAAATTCAGCTGCCGGAAGATGCAAAATTCATGCAGGAAATTGAAGCTTTCGCATTGGGCAAAAGCACAAAATCGCGCTATCTAAAAGAAGCAGGTTTTGCAGAAACCGATGAGAACGCCCATAAGCTGCTTATAGACACAGGTTTCTGGCCTTATTACCGCAATCCGTTCCCTTCAAGATGGGGCGTTTCGATGCAGTCTGCAACCCAGCGCCTTAGCCATCCGCCAGTTGAAGAACGCCTTAAGCTTGATACAATTGCCTATGCCATAGACAATTCGTGGAGCGCAGACCCTGATGATGCTGTCTGCTTTGACGGTCAGTATCTTTGGGTGCATATCGCTGACCCGGCAAGCACAGTGCTGCCAGATTCTGCAATCGATATTTCGGCAAGAAACAGGGGCGCAACGCTCTATATTCCGGAAGGTGCGGCGCGTATGCTTGCCGAAGAATCTCTTGAAGATTATGCGCTCGGCCTGACCGAATGGTCGAATGCGCTTTCGTTCAGGCTTTTGCTTGATGAAAACGGCGCAATCAAAGAAACCGCCGTGCTGAAAACAAGCATAAAAGTTAAGCGCCTTACATATACAGAAGCTGATTCTCTGTGTGATTCGCCTGAACTTGCGCCGCTTTTTTTTATAGCCGGGCGGAACGTTGAAAGAAGAAAAGCTGCTTCTGCCGTTTTTATCGAGATGCCGGAAGTTCATCTTTCTGTAAAGCAAGGCCCCGGACAGAATGAGCCTGAAATTACAGTGAATCCGGTTGTGCCTACAAAGTCTTCCGCTATGATTAGGGAGATGATGCTTTTAGCAGGCGAGGGCGCGGCGCGGTTTGCGTTCAAGAACAATATACCGTTTCCGTTTGTCAGCCAGGACGAGCCGAGCATTCCGAAAGACTTGCCGGAAGGGCTTGCCGGTCAATACAGGCTGCGCCGTTCAATGCGCTCAAGAAGCGTGGGTATTACGCCGGCTAATCATGCGGGGCTTGGGCTCGGCATGTACAGCCAGGTAACAAGCCCCTTACGCCGCTACAGTGATTTGGTGGCGCACCAGCAGTTAAGGGCTTTTATAGACGGCAAGAAGCTTCTTGACAAAGATTCCGTCCTTGAGCGCATTTCTGCCGGAGACGCTGCAGCTTCGGCTGCCGTAAAAGCCGAGCGGAAGAGCAATCTTCACTGGACATTGTGCTATTTGAAGCAGAATCCTGATTGGGTGGGTACTGGCGTTATTGTGGAAATAAAAGACAATAAAGCAGTTGTGCTTATACCGGAGCTGGCGCTTGAAACGCAGGTTTCCGCTCCGTCTGGTGCAGCATTGAATCAAGAAATAAGTGTCGTTCCGGCTAACATCGACATTCCTAAGCAGCTTGTTTCCTTCAAAATTAAGGCGTAAAACCTGCAGCGGTTCGCCAGATAAGACTTATATTATAGATTAGGCTTATTGCGAACCCGAGATTGCCGGGTCAAGCCCGACAATGACACATGGGGCGAACCAGACAATGACGCATGATGTGTGCCCGACATGACATTGCTGTTTTTTTGCTTCTAAGCTTTAAAATGAAAAAACCTGCCAGAAACGGCAGGTTTTTTGTCTTATTCAAAGCACAAGTTAAGCTGATGTAACCTGTTCACAGATGTTAAGTTCTGTGTCTTTGTCAAAGAACTTGCTCTTTTCCATAATCGGTGTAAAGTTAACTGTTTCACCGATTGTGTACTTGTTGTCTGGAGAACAACGTGCAGTAATTGACTGTGACTTTGTTGTCAAGAACAAGTTTGTTTCAGCACCAAGTGGTTCGATAACTGAAACTTTCATCTGCATATTGTTAGATGCTGCAGGTGTCTTGTTATATGTAAGGTCTTCAGGACGGATACCGAAGTAAACTTCTTTACCGATATAAGCCTTCAAAGCCTGTGCCTGTTCTGGTGTAGGAACAACTTCAAATGTACCTTCATCAGCAAGCAGCTGACCGCCTTTTTCGACAATCTTTACTGTGAGGAAGTTCATTGGAGGCGAACCGATGAAGCCGGCAACAAATTTGTTTACAGGGTGGTTGTACAAATAGAGTGGTGAACCAATCTGCTGTACTTTACCGTCTTTCATAACAACGATTTTGTCACCCATGGTCATAGCTTCAACCTGGTCATGTGTAACGTAAATCATTGTAGCGTTCAAGCGGTGGTGCAAATCAGCGATTTCAGCACGCATCTGAACACGGAGTTTAGCATCGAGGTTTGACAATGGTTCGTCGAAAAGGAATACTTTTGGATTACGAACGATTGCACGTCCTACAGCAACACGCTGGCGCTGACCGCCGGAAAGTGCCTTTGGTTTTCTATCAAGAAGCTTTTCAATATCGAGGATGCGTGCAGCTTCGCGTACACGTCTTTCGATTTCAGCTTTATCAACCTTACGGATTTTAAGACCGAATGCCATGTTATCGTAAACGGTCATGTGCGGATACAATGCATAGTTCTGGAAAACCATTGCAATGTTACGATCTTTTGGTGGAACATCGTTCATCAACTCGCCGTCGATGTAAAGTTCACCTTCAGTAATGTCTTCAAGACCTGCAACCATGCGCAGGGTTGTAGACTTACCACAACCAGAAGGTCCAACGAATACGACAAATTCACGGTCTTCAATCGTGATGTTCGCGTTATCAACAGCGCGGACATTGCCGTCGTAGACTTTTCCGATTCCTTTAAGTTCTACTTTTGCCACTTAAGGACTCCTTAATTATTTTATGTTTTCTATTCTATGCTATAAAAAATCAGCTGTCAAACAAATTTTATCAATTTGATGAAATTTCGCTAAAGTTTTCCGCATATTCAGAAAAAATTAGTTTGCAAGTGCCTCGTTTACCTTCTTGTAAGCGTCTTTCTTTTTATAGTCCCATGTGAAAAGACCGCAGTACGGGCCGTTCATCTTATATGAATAGTCTGTTTCCGGCAGGCCAGGGTTGTCGAGAAGCCCCCAAATTGCCCAGCAGGTGAATTTACCGCCGCAAGTGCTGTTGATGTCTTTAATCATATTTGCGAGTTTTCCATAAAATTCAGCATGTGTAATTACAGAATAATTGTCTCTCTGATAGTTTCGCACCGCCATTTCAGTTATCTGTACCTGCATTCCTTTTTGAGCGTAAATCTCAATTGAATCTTTTATAGAAGTGATATCCATATTGTTCATACAGCCGCTCTGCGTGCCGTAGCCGCCGACATAGCCCTGCATTCCGATACCCTGGCATAGCTTGCTGCCGTCCGGGTTAATCTTGTCTTTGGCGTTGATTTCATCAATTAAGCTGCAGATTGCGGTTCTTTTGCCGGGCTGAAATGTGTTGTAGTCGTTATAGAAAAGCGTAATGTCGTAACCGTTC
>CADBUT010000257.1 GCA_902797925.1 uncultured Spirochaetaceae bacterium | reverse complement strand
GGCGATTAGCTCAGCTGGGAGAGCACCTGGTTTACACCCAGGTTGTCGGGGGTTCGATCCCCTCATCGCCCAAAAGACCATCTGAAAACAGATGGTCTTTTTTGTTTTAAATCTGCCTTGTTCTCTTTTTCAGTCTTCCGCAGTATCAGATTTTTTCACATTTTGTTGTTTTTTTAAAATTAATAATTTATAATATTATGCATCTGATAAATCTCGCAGGGCAAATGCCGCATGAGATTTTGAATGTTCCAAATAGCTGTAGGAGGCTGTAAAAAATGGAGAAGTTGTTTAAACTAAAGGAGAACGGCACAACTGTAAAAACAGAAATTGTTGCTGGTCTCACAACTTTTATGACAATGGCTTATATCATTGCCTTGAATCCGAATCTTTTGACAGAATTTGACGTAGGTTCAAGTTTGTGGAATGGTATTTTCCTTGCTACCTGTATTGCATCTGCAATCGGTATGTTTGTTATGGCTTTTGCTGCCAATAAGCCTTTTGCAATGGCACCTGGAATGGGCTTGAACTCATTCTTTGCGTTTGTAATTGCGCAGATTGTTTCTATTACAGGTTTGTCTTATGTAGAATCTTTCCAGGCAGGCTTAATAATTATTTTGATTGAAGGTCTTATCTTTGTAGTCCTTTCGATTTTCAATATCCGCGACAAAATCGTAGATGCTATTCCGCTTGGCGTACGCCTCGGTATCGGCCCTGCTATCGGTCTTATGCTTATGAACATCGGTCTTGGCTCTAACTGCGGCATTTATTCAGATAAGGGCGGCCCTTTCTATGTAATGAGAGACTTCTTCGGTGCGCTTACAGCTGGTTTTGCAAAGACAAACATCGGTTCAGGCTATGGAATGATGGTTTTGACTGTAGTGACAATGTTTATCGGTCTTTTCGTAATAATTGCTTTGACGCACAAAGGTGTTAAAGGTTCGGTTATTCTTGGAATGCTCGTCGCATCAATCATTTACTGGATTTGTGAGGCTGTTTTCTTCAATGTAAATCCGTTTGCAGCACTTGCTTCTGCTTCTTGGGTTCCGCCTTTCGGTGACATGGCTTCTACAACATTGTTCAAGTTCAATTTTAGTGCTCTGCCTGAAATCGGCTGGTTCACAATCATTACATTGATTATCACTTTCTGTATTATCGATATGTTTGATACAATCGGTACTTTGGTTGGTACAGCTTCTAAAGCAAACATGCTCGACAAAGACGGAAATATGCCTAACATGAGAGAAGCTCTTCTTGCTGATGCTGTCGGTACTGTAGCAGGTGCTTGTACAGGTACTTCAACTGTTACAACATTTGTTGAGTCTGCTTCTGGTGTTGAAGCCGGCGGACGTACAGGTCTTACAGCTCTTACAACAGGCATTATCTTCCTGCTTTGTATCTTCATTTCACCAATCGCGGCAATTATTCCGTCTGCAGCAACATCAGCAGCATTGATTTATGTCGGTATCTTGATGCTCTCTAACCTCAAGAAAATCGATTTCGAAGATATTACTCAGGCTGCACCTGTATTCATCATGCTTCTTGCCATGCCTATTTCAGGCTCAATCGGTCATGGAATTGGTCTTGCTTTGATTACATATACAGTTATTAAGATTGCAACAGGCAACTCAAAGGACGTTTCTGTTCTTACATTTGTTCTTTCAGCAATCTTCCTTGTAAAATTCTTCCTGGCAGTTTAATTAATATTTAGTTGAACTGATGAACGGCTGATATCCGGGTAAATCCCGCTGTCAGCCGTTTTTTTTGGTTGTGCGGTAGTGGTAATTCTTCTTGAGAAATTCGTTTTTTGTGCTTTTCCGGCGGAAAACTTGAAGATTTTACAAAAAAACAGATTTACTCTTCTGGCGGAAGGACGCGCCTGTAATAGTCTTTATCGAGAATAAGAGCCGAGTAGTGTACTTCGTCTTGAAGCTGCTTCTTTATCTTAGCGGCTTCTTCATCACTTACGCTTCCGCCGTCTAAGGTTACGGCTTTGTTCGTGTCGCTTCTGTATTTGATTTTGTCTGTAATTACGTTGGCACTTTTCAGTACAACAAACGGCGGTGTGTCGCTGAAAATGTCATGCCCCATAAGAAGGCGCGAATCGTATTCAAGTCCGAAAAGATTGGAAATCGTCGGCACAATGTCCATATTCGAGCAGATTTTGTCAATCTCGCACGGTTCCTGTGACGGATTAAAGAGAATCAGGCTGTTTCTGTAAAGCTCAAACGTAACGTCAACATGGCTTTTCATAAGCATTCTGTGCTGTGCAAGCTCAAGCCCGTAAGGGTAGTGGTCAGCGGCAAGCACAATCACGGTGTCCTCGGCTTTGCCCCTTTTGTTAAGTTCTTCAAGCAAAAACGCAAGCGCGCGGTCAAGCTCGATATTGCAAGCAAAAAAAGCTTTTACGGCTTCGTCTTTATACGGCAGATTTTCAACCAAATCCTTGTTTTTGATTGCCATAGCGTTTGCCCAAAAATTATAGGGCAGGTGACCGCTTATGGTCATGTAATAAACATGGAATTTATCTTCATCGATATAGTCTTTTATTGTTTCCTGCATCATCTCAAGGTCAGAATCGGGCCATTTGTCTGTCTTGCGGTAGCCGTCACCCATAGAAACAAATTGATAACCGAGGTGAGGATGCGTAAGGTTACGGTCGTAGTAGCTTCCCAGATAATTGTGGTATGCCATTGTCTTGTAACCCAATTTTTTAAACTGATTGCCGAGTGCAAACGGCAGATAATTTTTTACAGAATCTTTGAGACTGTATGTCCCGGATTTTGGAATAAGACCGAGACAGTTTACATATTCGCCGTCTGTTGTAGAGACTTCCCAATATGGCGTGTAGAAATTCGTAAAATAAAAGCCGTCATGAATCATATGATAGAGCGTCGGCGTTATTTCAGGGTCTGCGGCAAAGGAAGCGAAGCTTTCGGCTGTAATATAGATGAGATTTTTGTCCTTAAAAAGCCCTGTGTATTCGTTCTGAGCGTCAGGCTGCCTGTTCTTAAAGTACAAGTCCATCTGGTGTGTTGTTTCGTCCGCGTCATCGGCAAGAAGCTTGTCAAAATCTATGTCGAGCATGTTGTACTTTGTCTTGTGTTCAGTTTCTGTAATAACAGGCGTTTCTATGTGAAGTTCATGGACTTCAGATGCTTTTGCTGTGTGCGTGCTGTCGAATAAACTGCTGATTTTTCCGAGAACAATTTCTTCCGCTGTTCTTTTGTTCTGCAAAATCATGCGCTCGCCGTCTAATGCATAAGCATGAAGCGCGCCGGCAGTCAGAACTGTTACATCAACCGGCTTCTTTTCTGTCAAAACGCTGTACAGACTTCCGTTGTCCGGCAACGCTCCGCAGATAAAAACAATGAAAAAAAGCTTGAACATAACCAGAAGCCCGGCGCATATTGCAATATGCTTAAAGCTGAGTCTTTCTTCATTTATAAGATTTTTTATCTGGCGTATCTGGCTTTTCTTTGCTTTCTTAAGCTTCTGCAGCTTTGCTTTGAGCAGCTTTCTGCGCCTTTTTGTGTGGTTTTCGTCAATAAAAAGAGGAATCAGCGCAAAAAACAGTGGCAGCAGTGATAAAAGCAGAAAATACCGGTTTTTGTGGATTGTGCCAGCTACTATCTGCGGAAAATTTGTCAGCGCGTCTGTTCCGTTCAGTATTACGCCAAGCGAACTGTATGTAGCAAAAACGCCGTAAAAGCATATTTGAATGCACTCCGCAAGAACAATAAGCACAAGCAGAATTGCCGCCGTTATTTTCGCCAAAGTTTTGGGCAGAAGAAAGCTGATTACGCCAAAGCTGAGCGCGCTGCTTAAAAAAAGCAGCAGCGTTTCTGGCTTATAAAGCGCAAGTTCACCATTTGAAGCGAAAAGCAGAAGCCCGTGTGCAAAGATAAGTGCAAATGCAGCAAGACTGGCTGATACACAGCTCCGCACTATCCGGGACGGACGCGGATTAAGCGTTTTCATTACATTCCGTAAAGAACTTGATTAGAAGCAGTGTATGCAAGCTTTTTGCGGGCCGCGTTGATTGCAGCCCATTCAGACTTTTCAGTTGCTTCAGAAATAATTGTTGTGGCAAAAAGCTCTTTGTTCTGAAGTATGTGCCGTGCCTTTAACTCGGCGCGCAAAACTACGTGAAAACCTGCATCAGTTTTTTCAACTGTGTCGTATTTGACTGTACCGTAGATGAGGTATGTTACGCTTTTACCGAAAAGTTCAGAAGCTGAACGCTGCACGGCGGCATCATTTTTTGAAACGACTTCATTTACAAAGTCGCAGTTTCCGATGCGTGTAAAACCTTTTTTGATAAGTTCTGTCAATACAGCAGACGAAGTTTCTGAATTTGACGTGATTGGTTTGCCCGCTTTTGTAAAGTCTACGATTGCGATTGAGCCGCCGCTTGCCTTCATGTTTGTGGCAACAAGATAGGGCAGGTCTATAGCCGGTGCATTTTCAAATTCAGTGTATACAATTTCAGGCAGGTCAACTTTGAATGTTGCTGACGAACTTATTGCGCCTTGATATGCAGGGCTTGTAAACTCGATTATTCCGTCTTCAGAAGGCTCAAGTGTCTGTGTCGCGGTTGTCTTTTTGCCTTCTGTGTCAATTATTGGGTATGTTACGGTATATTTTAATTTCTGCGGATTTACCATGCCTGTTTTTGAGACAAGCTTGACAGAAAAAACTGATTTGAATGCCTTGCCTTTAGTAGTTGCCGGTGGCACAGCAACTTTTTCAAATTCAACATCATTAAGATAATCATTTATAGTGTTTTCAATAAATGTGAATGCTTCGCTGATGTCTTCTTTGTTTTGTTCTTCTTCGTTGTTTATGTAGTCTTTGGCTGTCTGCCAGATTTCAAGCCCGCTGATATAATCGCGATCTTCAACTGCTTTATTAAATGCTTTAAGCATGGTCTTTGATTTAGACGGTTTTGCTTTTTTAGGCTGTTCTGCCGTTTTTTCAGTTTCGTTCTGCTGTTCTGCTTCTGCTGTAGGAACTTCCTGTGTGGTCTCAATTGAGCCTGAAGCAAAAACAAATGCTGATGACGATATTAACAATATGGCGGTTATAAGCGGAATTATTTTCATTGTGTTCTCCATGAAAGTGCAAAAACAAGAGTTTTCACATTTTTATATATAAATACAAAATCTCTTATTATAATCGGCTAACAATATAGCAGAAATTTAATCTTTATGGAAGACAAAAGCAAAATATAACGGCTTCATCATAAAAAGCATTAGAATATGATTATGCTTGGCGGAAAGCAGTGACCAGCAGACGCGGACTGCCTCATAGCTTGCCATGCGGGCAGGACGACGGACGCGGGGAACGGATTTCCGCCAGACAGAATTACAGCTGAATAGTTTTTATGCTGAAAGTCTGATTAAAACTTGACTCTGTGAGTCTGCTTCGCTACGATTGACTTATGAGAGCAACACAAGCACATATTCATCTTGATAATTTAAGAAAGAACATTGAAGTCATAAAAGGCTTTGTTCATAATAATGCGAAAATCTGTATTCCGGTAAAGGCAAATGCTTATGGCCATGGCGCGACGCGCGTGGCAATTGCTGCAATAAAAAGCGGCGCAGATTTTCTTGCAGTCGCTTCTATTCAAGAAGGAATAGAACTCCGTGAGTCGGGCATTGTTGCTCCGATTCTGTCGCTGAGCCTTCCCACACCGGACGAAATACCTTCGATTATAGTACATTCAATAACGCCGCTCGTCTTTGACCCGGAATTTATAGCCCAGCTTGCCGAAGCTGCATCTAAAATGCACCGTACAATTCCTGTTCACTTGAAAGTTGACACCGGCATGGGGCGCATCGGCTGTTCTTACGAAGAAGCCTGCAAGGTTGCAAAACTTATTGCCTCAAAGAAGTCACTGTTTCTTGAAGGCACGTGTACACATTTTGCGGCAAGCGATTCGCTTGACCAGTCTGATATAGATTACACAAAGCTTCAGTTTTCTCGCTTTATGCAGGCTGTTGATTCAATCAAAAAAGAAGGCATTAATCCGGGCATTGTGCACTGTGCAAATTCCGGGGCAGTTCTGCTTTATCCTGAAATGCACATGGACATGGTGCGCCCGGGCATTATCGTTTACGGTTATTTTCCGGATGAAGGCTCTGAAAACGAGCAGATCCGCGCTTATCTTGAAAAGAAAAGCAAAAAAACAATCGAACTTTTCCCTGTAATGGAAGTAAAGACACAGGTTGTTACGATTAAGCGTGTAAAAAAAGGCTCTTCAATCTCTTACGGCAGAACATGGACGGCAGAAGAAGACACCGACATTGCTACTCTGCCTGTAGGCTATGCAGACGGACTTTTGCGCCGTCTTTCGCCCGGTCTTAACGTGCTTATAAACGGAAAATTATTCCCTGTTGTCGGAAGAATCTGCATGGATCAGTGCATGGTCAACCTCGGTACAAACCACAATGTAAAGCTCTGGGATTCTGTTACAGTGTTCGGACCGAATAAAGACGGACCTTCTGCCGCAAATTTGGCTTTGAATGCCGGTACAATTCCTTATGAAATTACATGTAACATCAACAAGCGTGTGCCGCGGATCTTTTTTGAATAATGCTTTTTGCTGACTCGCATTTTCATCTGACAGAAGAATTCTGTGTAAAGCCTGAAAATAAGTCTGCTTTTGCAGGAACAATAAATGTTTCAACTCTAGAAGAGCTTGAAAAAGCTGAAAAAGTCAGAAGCGCGTCTGCTCCTCAGAAAATTGCGCTGGCTTTCGGTGCATTCAGTTTTTTTGACAGGCTCGATGATTCAAATGCTGTGCTTAGTTTGGGCAGAAATACGCTCGATTCGCTTGAATCTGTTTTGCAGCGCAATTCAAACGCTTTTG
>CADBUT010000256.1 GCA_902797925.1 uncultured Spirochaetaceae bacterium | reverse complement strand
CCGATGGTGGTTTCACTGATTGGTGCGTGCGGCTTAAGGTTAATCTGGCTTTCAACAGTTTTTCAAATTCCAAAATTTCACACGCCGGCCACGGTCTATTTGTCTTATCCGGCATCTTGGCTCGTTACGTTCTGCGTTCACGTTGTCTGCTTTGTAATTTTTTACAGGCGTGTTTTAAAGCAGCATGAAGAGGGCGCATCTCAAGAAAGTGCGGGTAAAATATGAAAAAAAATGCTTGCATTCTGGTATCTGTTTTTAGCACGGTTGCGCTCGTAGTTGCAGCGTTTGCGCTTTTTTTCTCATGCCGGAAAACTTATATCTGCATTGAAGATGAACTTTATGCGCCTGTTTTTGAGCTTCTTTGCACTGAAGAAATTCTGCCCGGTAGATTCACGGTTATAAGCCAGTCTGAATTTCAGAGCATTTCCAGTACATTTGCCGGAAAAACTGCAAAAGTTGCGGCCGTAATCACAATCGAAAAGCGTTTTGCTTTTCAGCCTTCAAACGAAGTTTCAGACAAAAAAGCGTATCTCATAAAATCAGCTGACTGGCTGCCGGTTATAGCCGATGACCTTGAGCGCAATGCAGCAGGGCTTCAGGCTGTGCCGCCAGACCTTGGCGTTAAGCTTAAGACAGTGGAAGAAATTGCAGGCAGCGAACGTGCGCTTACGGTTGCCGGTGCTTATGCTGGAGATGACGGCTACAATTTCCGCGAGAACACCTACGCTGTTTGCAGCTTTCTTGACGGCGCAATGGCGGCAGAAATTGACGCATGGTGCGCAGTAGTTTTCAGCAAGCTGAAAGAAAAGAGCGCTGCGCCGCAAAGCCCGGCCTTTGTTGCCGCAGTCGGCGACATTATGGTTGCGCGCGGCGTGCAGGAGATTCTGCTTAATGAGCCGGACGGACTTGAGCAGGTTTTTGGCTCAACGCTGCCTGTGCTTCAGAAAAACCACATTCTTATAGGAAATCTTGAAGGCGCGGTCACTGATTCAAATTCAAATACCATAAAGACTTACACGTTCAAGTTTAACAAAGCTGTGCTTGAGCCGCTCAAAAAATGCGGCTTCAACTATTTTATGCTGACAAACAACCACTGCTACGACTATGGCGAGAAGGGCTTTATCGACACGTTGAACGCGCTGAAAGAAGCCGGAATTCCGACGAGTGGGGCAGGGCTTAACATCGCCGAAGCCAGACAATTCTATCATACAGAAGTTGGCAACCAAAAGTTTTCTATTATATCTTGCGGCGCATACCCTGCTGAAAATTCAGGTTTTGACGGCAAAAAAAAAGCTGCCGCAACCGAGACAAAGGCTGGCATTCTCTGGCAAAGCGACGAACTGATTGAGGCTGTAAAAGCTGAAAAAGCTGCCGGTTTCTGCGTCATTGTAAATGTGCACGGCGGCGAGGAATATCATTTTAAGCCGAATCAAAAGCAGAAAGATTTTTACGAAAGTCTTTGCGATGCAGGCGCGGCCGCCGTCTTCGGCTCTCATCCGCACGTGCTTCAGCCGAGCGTCAGGCATGCCGGCTCGCTCATAGTCTATTCGCTCGGCAACTTCGTCTTTAACGGCATGGAAGACATGAACGGCGCAGAAGACAGCGAAATTGTGCGCCTCGGCTTCATCGGCGGCAAAATCGTCTATTGCGAGCAATACCCCGCAAAACTGGACAAAACCCGCGTGTTTCTGAAACAATAGCGTAAGGAAAAATTCAGATGATGCAAAAGGATTTTTTTACAAAAAAATGGTGGACAGTTCCAGTTATAGTTAATGCAGCAGTATTGTGCTTGAGTGCAGTGCTTTTTGGAATATTTTTGCTGCTTAATTGGGAATACATAATAAATCCTGAATCATCTCCCGGATATAGTTGCGGAACACCGTTTGGTGATGGTTATGATACATTTAGTTTTGGAATTTTTGCCACACTGTCAATGATTTTCTGGCTGTCGATTTTTAATATTGTGCAAGCTGTAATCTTTTTGCGAAACAGAGATGCATCACAAAAGAAAGTTCTATACGTTTTTGCCGTAATTGCTGTTATAGAAGCAATGTGTTTAGGGCGCATATCTTTAGCAATATCTTTCATTGCTGGCGGTTTGCTGTGCATGATTTTTCAAGTCAGAAGCCTGATGCTCATAATTCCAGCTGCGCTTCTTATATTGTCAGCAATTCTTGTCTTTAAGAAAAAGCGTATTGCTTTGCCGCTTTGTCTTTATGCATTTACAGCAACAGCTTCGGTTTGGTTAGAATTGTTCAGTTGCTATCTTTAT
>CADBUT010000255.1 GCA_902797925.1 uncultured Spirochaetaceae bacterium | reverse complement strand
TAACACCGGCAGAAGCATCGAGGTCAATTTTTTGAGCCGATGCCGTAAAAGGAATAAGTGCGACTATAAAAAGAGAAACTAAAAAATGCTTTTTAATAAAAAGAAAGTTCATACTCTGATTATCGGAGTTTAAAGCTTAAAAAGCAACATTATTATTGTTAATATTGCTTATTTTTTGTTGCTTTCTGCTTTCTGTAATAAGCTGCGTGCTTAATAATCTCAAGGCAGTTAGGAACATAAAGTCTGTTCTTGATTACTTTTACGCGATTTTCTTTTAAGAAAAGCTCAAGAGTTGAGTATTGTTCTTCCGGCGGAATTGTACACATGTTTGCAAGTTCCTGCGGAGAAATATCAAGCTGTAATGCAGTCGGCGAAGCTTCTGAAAGTGCAAGGCGCTGCTTTTCAATTTCAAGAGCGAGCATATCATACAGCTTGCCGAGCGGATCTGTAAGTCTTGTGTTTGTAACCTGTCTGTACATAGACCAGAGACGTTCTGCCAGTGTTGTTGTCAGTCTTGAAATCATCTGTGCCTGAGTTGAAACCATCTGGTCAAAGTTCTTGCGGTTAATAACCATAAGCTTGCATCTTTCGTGTGCTATGGCAGATGCAGAGCGCGGCAGGTTCTCAAGAAGAGCCATTTCGCCAAAGAAGTCTCCCTTCTTAAGCACAGCAAGCACAACTTCTTTGTTGTCTATAATCTTTGTTATCTTGACCTGACCTTCCTGAATGATGTACATATCCTGACCCTTCTGGTTTTCAGCAAAAACCATTGTTCCCTGCGGATATTCGCGGATCATTTCATCTTTCGGTTCAAGATAAACTGCTTTAGAATGCTGCTGAAGCACAACAAAGCGTTTTTTGGCTATTTCGGCCTGTTTGCCCGTCGGGTGTGTCTTTAAATATTGATAGTATGCATAAGTTGCGGCGTCTACTTCTTTTGCTTCATCGTAGTAAGCTGCAACATTAAAGAGCTGGTTCTCTGTATTGTTTGATTCCTTCTGAAGTGCAAGTGCAAGAAGTGTCTCATTCATTTCGCGCATTCGTGCTGCAAATACGCGGATGATTTTGAGAGCGACAGGCGTGTTCTTTTGGATAAGCTCAGAATATTGGTCTCTGCGTACAGAAATAGCTACAAGGTCTGTAAGCGCAACAACAGATTCAATCTGGTTGTGGTTAGACATACATGGAATAACGCCTACGAAATCGCCTGGACCTAAAATATTAGCTTTTGGAGCTGTCGTAAAGTCAATCTCACGAATACATTGTGCTTCGCCACGTTGTATGATGAAAAAACGACTTGAATCAGGTTTTCCTTCTACGAGAATATAAGAACCTTTTCTGTAATTTACAAATGATAACTGAAGCAACCTGTTGTCCCTCTTAAATTCATAGTATAAATCATTGTTGAGCTTTGTCAATCGAAGTTTATGGTTTTATGACAGCTTTCAAAATTAATTATCCAAAACTCCGCGCAAAGACGCTGAACAGCTCACTACTATTTCGGCATTTTTTTAGACAAGATAAATAGAGAAAATAAGCTGCCTTAAAACTTTGTGTTTGCGTTTGTCAGCTGTCAAAGCCTCTGCCTGTAAAGATTATTTCCGGTTCAAGCTCAAAACCTGTCTGCTGCCTGACTTTTTCTGTTATGTACAAAACAAGGTCGTGAATGTCTTTTGCGGTGGCATTTCCTGTGTTGATGATAAAATTGCCGTGCCACGGCGCAACTTGCGCGCCGCCGATAGAAAAGCCTCTTAAGCCGGCTTGGTCAATAATCTTGCCGGAAGGGCTGCCGAAATCGTGGTTGTTCTTAAATACGCTGCCCGCAGACGGAAATTTGAAATGCCCCTTGCTTTTGCGGTCTTCGACAAAATGCGCGTTCTGCGCTTTTATCTCTGCGGCGCTGCCTTTTTTGCATTTCAAAGTTGCTTCAAGAATAATGCTTTCACCATTCTGAAAAGGCGACTTCTTGTAAGCCCAGTCTGACGTGTTGAAGCTATATGTCTCAATTTTGCCTGTGCTTATATTGAAGAAGCGCACGCTTTGAAGCACATCTGAAATTGAACACTCATAGCATCTGGCGTTCATATAGACTGCACCGCCTATTGTGCCGGGCAGCCCGGAAAACGTTTCAAGCCCGCTTATGCTGTTTGCTTCGCAGAAAGCGGCAACATCGTCCATGAGCGCACCGGCGGCGCACCGCAGCAAAAGCGTGCCTTGCACTTCTTGCAGCAGCTCAATCTTGTTCATGCTTCTTGTGCAGATTACTGCGCCGTCTATGCCGTCATCGCTTACCACAAGGTTTGAGCCGCCACCCAGAATAAAGAACCGCTGCTTTTCAGTCTGCAAAAAGCTTACAAGCTGCCCGAGCACTTCAACTGATTCAGGTTTAATAAAAGCTTCTGCCTTGCCGCCAACCTTAAAAGTTGTGTGCTCCGACATCGGTTCATCGTAGAGAATTTTTATATTCGTGTTGAATTTTTCTTCTATTTTCCGTAAAGTATTCATGATTTTCCGCATAAATTTATGCTGATATAATGAACAAATAATTAACAAGATTCAACCCTTGTTTTTGGCAGTTTCAGTTTTAACAGGAGTTTTTTATGAGCTTAAGACTTTATAACACGATGGGACGCACCATGCAGGAATTCAAGCCGATTGAGCCGGGAAAGGTCGGTTTTTACGGCTGCGGCCCGACAGTCTATAATTATGCTCATATCGGAAATTTGCGCGCTTATGTTTTTCTTGACGTGCTTGACAAGACGCTGACTTTTCTCGGCTATAAAGTAAACCACGTTATGAACATTACAGATGTCGGCCATCTGACAGGCGATGCTGACGACGGCGAAGATAAAATGGTTAAGACTGCCGAGGAGCGTCACCAGAGCGTGTTTGAAGTAGCCAAATTTTACACAGAAGCTTTTCACAAAGACATTGACGCGCTGAATATCCGCCGCCCTGACCACGAATGCAAGGCAACTGAACATATTGCCGAAATGATTGAGCTTATCAAGAAACTTGAAGCGAACGGCCACACTTACATGGCCGACGGCAACCTTTATTTTGATATTTCCACTTACCCGGATTACGGCAAGCTTGCAAGGCTGAACCTTGACGAACTTAAAGCCGGTGCAGGCCGCCGCGCTGTTTCTGTAATCGATGAGAACAAGCGCAACCCGAATGACTTTGTGCTTTGGTTTACCAAATCTAAATTCGAAAACCAGGCAATGACTTGGGATTCGCCGTGGGGGCGCGGCTACCCAGGCTGGCATATTGAATGCTCTGCAATGAGCATGAAGTATCTCGGCAAGCACTTCGATATTCACACCGGCGGCATTGACCACATTCCTGTGCACCACACAAACGAAATTGCGCAGAGCGAGGGCAGCTTTGACGAGGCAGAACGTGCTAAAGGCCCTTGGGTCAACTACTGGATGCACAACGAGTTTCTTATTCTTGAAGGCGGAAAAATGTCAAAATCTAAAGGGCATTTTATCACGCTGCTCGCAGACTTGCCGCCGGAGAAGGGCTTTTCGCTTAAAGACAAGGGCTTTGCGCCGCTTGATTACAGATTCTTTCTGCTTGGCGGTCATTACCGCAAGCAGCTTGTTTTCAGCCTTGAAGCGATGGAAGGTGCAAAAGCCGGAAGGGCTGCCCTCAACGAAAAGATTGCAAAGCTTATAGCCGAAGCAAACGCCAAGAAACTGTGGGCAGAAATTCCTGCGCTCGGCATTTCTGAGCTTAGCGAAGAAAACTATAAAGAAGTGCTTACAAAGTGCAATGACGCCAATATTTTGAAACGTTCAGATGAAGCAAAAAATGCGGTCAAGCTTTTTACAGAAGCGCTCGAAAACGATTTGAACACGCCGAAAGCTCTTGCTGCATTGAACGGCGAAATCGGCAATGCTTCGAAGCACGGCGCTGTTTCGGTTCTTGCGAATATATGGAAGATGGACGAAGTTTTGTCGCTTAGCCTTATTGGCAGCGCTTTTGAAGTGCTCAAGAAGCAGGCAGAAGAAGCAGAGGCACAGGCCGCCGCGCTGGCGAATGACCCTGAAGCTGCTGAAATTGCTGCATTGATTCAGGCGCGCGCCGATGCGAAAAAGAACAAAGATTTCGCAAAAGCAGATGAAATCCGTAACCAATTGACCTCTAAAGGTATTATTCTTAAGGATACACCGCAGGGAACAACCTGGGTTAGAGCTTAATAGGTAATGTTAAAAGTTCTTTCAGCCTCACTATAAGATTTTCTGGCTGTTAAAAAGCATTCCTTTTTGACAGCCTTTTTGTTTTAAATATTCCTGTGGAAGTATTCATTTTTCGGTAAAAATTATTGTTTCTATTTTTTTTGAAAAGTTATGTTTTAATTATGCCGATACTAAAAAGAAGGCTTTTTTACCGGAATATTACAATAGAATCTTTATCCTGTTTCCATTAGAAAAATTAGATAAAGATTAAAAAAAAATTAAAATTGTTTGTAACGTAATGGGGGCAACCATTGTTTAATGATAGAAAGCTTGATTCAGAAACAACAGTGATTCGCGCTGGTAATGAATCAGATTTCAAAAAAATATATGATGCAACGATGCAGGTGCTTTTTAAGGTTGCGTATCGTGTTGTCGGAGATGAAGAAGCTGCAGAAGATTTGGTTCACGATTCTCTGATAAAGATGCACGAAAAGAACCTTGAGTTCCCCTCAATCGACGATGCAAAATATTGGTTAATCCGCGTAGTTAAGAATGCATCTCTGAACTATGCGAAAAGAAAGGGCCGTGAACGGCGTGCTTATGAAAAGGCACTGCACGAAGACCGGCGGCAGGTTGATTCAGGTGAAACTGAATACCTGAAAAATGATGCACAGAAGCGTGTGATGGATGCACTTGAGAAGCTTCCGCAGAACTTAAAAATGGTTCTTGTTTTGCGTGAATATGCGGAGCTTAACTACAAGGAAATCGGACGTGTTATGGGTATCACTGAAGGAAACGTAAAAGTACGTGTTTTTCGAGCACGAGAACAGTTATCTAAGTTAATAGGAGAAGAGGATGTCTACTTGCCCTAATATGGAACTTCATTCAGCATTTCTTGATGGAGAAATTGCTAACCCATGGTATGATGAAATCAAAACGCACGTAGAAGTGTGTCCTGATTGCAAAGCTCATGTTGAAAGACTTCAGTCTATCCGCGATGCTTTTGCCGCTGATTCTGCTGCTTTAAATCTTGATAAGACAGAACTTGATGCAAGCTATGAGCTTTTGAAGTCAAGATTACGCTATAAGAAAGTTGCTGCCAAGACTTCTGGCAGATATACAAGCGCTGCAAGAAAGTTTATTCCTTATGCTGCTGCAGCTGCATTCCTTGCTGCTGTAATTATGCCGGCTGCAAATATCCGTTCACAGGTAAAGCAGCATTTCAATGACGTTGCACTTGTTCCTGTAACATCTTCAATTGAGCTGATTAATAAGACAGGAATTGCTACAGATCAGAATGTTAATGTTTCGGCATTTCAGGTTGCAGATACAAACCGTACTGCTACTCCAGTACAGCCTGTTTCTTTGCATGTATCAAACCTTACACAGGTTGATGTATTCAAACCGGAATTTTCAAATACAAAATCTTTGCCAATGAATATTAAACTTACGGATGTATCAGAACTTCCACTTATTGATTCAGAATCATATCAGAGTACTGTATATCCGACTGTGGATTTTTATCGTTGAGTAATAAAAGATTTTCCTATCTTATTCGGAAATATCCGTTATTAAGAGCAGTACTATTGGTGTCATTCATCGGAGTGCTGCTTTTTTTAATGGCTATTATATCATCTACAAAAGTAAAAGAACCTCAAATAACCGTTATTGATCCCAAAGTTGGAAATCCGGGCGATGTATTTTCGATTTATGGAAGCAATTTTGGAAACGAACAGACAGAAAGCTTTGTAGAAATTGGCGGATTGCGCATCACGGCTTCTAACTGCATAGAATGGAGCGATCATAAAATAGTAATAACATTACCGGCAAATGTCCGCGACGGGCTTGTATATGTAGTTACGCAAGGCGGCAGAAGCGAACCGAAGATTTTTACAAACAAGACGGTAGTGCCTGTAAAAGTTATTTCAGACCCGGCAACTTCGATTCCTGTAATTTATGGAATTGAAGAAAAAAGCCAGTGTGTCGGCGGTCTGCTTTCCATTCACGGGAAAAACTTCGGACTTATGCGCAATAATTCAAAAGTTTCTTTCTCGTTCAAGAGTTCAGACTTGACCCAAAATGATGAGAAAATCTACTGCGAAAATGAAGATTATGAATATTGGAGTGACGAGCTTGTCCGCATAAGGGTTCCTGACGGAACTTCTGACGGTTTTGTCTTTATAGAAACAGAAAAAGGCTCAAGCAACAATTATCCTTTTGAGCTGCAGAAAACTCTCGGGCGGAAAACTTTTTTGGATAAACGGACTTATGTCATTGATACTTCTGTTGAGCTAAGGGAAATTGTAACAGACAATGACGGGTTGATTTTCTTGAGAGTGCCCAAGCCGCCGGTTTTTGCCTCTCAGCCTGGTGTTGATGTTACAGCCGCTACTCACAAACCTTCCATTGAAGAAATTGCAGGTACAATAGTCCATCAGTTTGACGGCGAAGAAATTAATGCTTCTGTTGTTGTTGAAAAAGCTGATTCAAAGACAGAGCAGTCAGTTCCAGCTGCAAATGTTAATATTGGTCAGACATTCGTTGTGACCACTTCAGCTGTTTCCACAGAAATTAAGGAACAGCTTGTAAAGCCTTATTCTAAGAAAGATACCATATCAAAGGTTCAGCAGGCTTCATCTGCTTCTTTAGATTCAATCGCTGAACTTTTGAAAAACGAAAAAGTTACTGCGCTTTCGCGTTCAATTATAGGCAAGACAACAAACCCGTACACAAAGGCACATTTAATCTATAGCTATATGATAAAGAATTTTACAGTGCTTTCTGATGTGCGCTCGCCTGACGCGCCTGTAATTGATTTGCTAGAAACAAAGAAGGGCGACGCATACGACTTTGCGATGCTTTATGATGCGCTGCTTTTAGCCGGCAATGTGCTTGTGCGTCCTTGTGCAGGTATTCTGGTTGACGCAGATTCAAGCTCAAGACCGCACTGGTGGTGCGAGTTCTACATCGAGTCTTTTGGCTGGGTGCCTGTCGATGTGGCTTTGGGTGCAGGACTTCCGTTTGAGTGCTTTAAGAAGCAGACAAACGTAAAAGATTTTTACTTCGGCAACCTTGATGCGCAGCATGTTACATTTTCGCGTGGTTATAACAAGCTGCACCCGACAATCGCCTATAGCAAGATTGTCTGCCAGACTAAAACCTACGCACTTCAGTCTATTTGGGAAGAAAGTTCT
>CADBUT010000254.1 GCA_902797925.1 uncultured Spirochaetaceae bacterium | reverse complement strand
TAATAAAGTTTGTTTATCTTAATTATTTTATTTGCTTGTATTTTGATTTAGGAGAACAAACACAAGATGAAGAAGCATCTTTCACTTAGTTCGGAACTTTTAATCGGGACAATCGGCACTGTTCTGATTGTAGCATTATTCCTCTGTACATCATTCACAATCCTTACCAGCGGCATTCTCAAAAAGTCAACAGTAACTTCCGTTGAAGAGACAATGGAAACTTTGAGCGAAGAAGTTTCCGGAATTTTGTCAGAATACAATGACCTTGTAACAAACCTTTCCACAACAGTTTCAGTATTGAACAGCCGCGAACTTTTAACGCCTGTAATAGAGCGCCTGGGTGACCGCATGATGGAAGGCTCAATGCTGTATTATCAGACACTCCAGCAGCAGTGGGAAGGCGGCTATCTTATTACGAACATAGGCTGGCAGGCGCCGCCTGACTTTGATGCAAGTACGCGCGAATGGTACAAGAATGCTGTAAATAACAAGAAAGATGTTGTCTACACAGAACCGTACACCGACATGAATTCAGGAAAAATCTGCGTTACAATGAGTTACCGCGTTCTTGACAAGAGCGGCGTACAGCTTGGTATTGCTGCGGCGGATATTGTACTTGATGATTTGTCAAAAGCCGTAAAGAACATTAAATTTTCAGCTAACAGCAGGACACACATTATAAACCGTGAAGGTCTGTACATTACAAATGACGATTTTGAATCCATTATGAATAAAAACTACTTTGATGATATTTCTTTCAAGACTTATTCAAAGCAGTCATATCTTGACGGTAAGACAAAAACATTTATAGAAGGAAATTCATTCTATGCCATTCATCCGGTAAGATATACAAACTGGTTCATTGTTACAGACGGACCTATATCTGATTATACGGGCGAATATACACGCATGATTCAGTGCCTGATTATTGTGCTTGTTCTGATTCTTGTTGCGGTTATCATAGTAATTGTTATTCTTTCAAAAAAAGTCTCAAAAAACTTTAAAGAGCTTGCGAACGGCTGTTCATATATTGCAAACGGTGATTTTTCAAGAAAATACCGCAGCTATTTCACTACAGAAGCATCGCTTCTTGCGGAAGGCTTCAACACATTCTCAGAAAGACTTCAGAACATCATCAACAGTATGAAGCACTCAAAGCAGTCTTTGACTGATGCCGGAAATTCGCTTAAAACCGGAACACAGGAAACTTCAGCAGCAATTTCTCAAATTACGGGAAGTATCAGCGGTCTTGAGGGAAACATTGCTACGCAGAATACGAGCGTTGAGCAGACTGCAAAGACCGTCCACAACATTATTGGCAATATCCATTCACTTGAAAATCTTGTAGGCGCGCAGTCAAAGGTTGTGCAGGAAGCTTCCAGTGCAGTTGAGGAGATGATTGGCAACATAAGCGAGGTAAACCGCTCTGTTGATAAAATGGCTTCTTCATTCGGCGAGCTTGCCCAAGACGCAGAAAACGGCGCAGCTACACAGGCTCAGTTGAAAGAACAGATTTCAGAGATTGAAAACCAGTCAAAGCTTTTAAACGACGCGAACACAGCCATTGCAAATATTGCAAGCCAGACAAACCTGCTCGCTATGAACGCCGCAATTGAGGCTGCTCATGCAGGTGAGGCAGGTAAAGGTTTTGCTGTTGTTGCTGACGAAATCCGTAAGCTTTCAGAAACTTCTACAAGACAGTCAAAGACTATCGGTGAACAGCTTAAGCATATTCAGGATGCAATCAATACTGTTGTTGTTGCTACACAGCAGGGTGTTCAGGGCTACACAAGACTTGCAAGCGAAATCCGCATGACAGATACGCTTGTTCAGCAGATAAAAGCAGCCATGACCGAACAGCAGGCTGGTTCGGCTCAGATTACCGGCGCGCTCCGCAATTTGAACGACAGCACCGCAGAAGTCCGTGATGCTTCTCAGGGCATGACAGACGGAAGCCGCGTAATTATGGAAGAAATCGGTACATTGCAGCAGGAAACTGAAAAAATGCGCCAGAGTATGTCTGAAATGACACACGGTGCAAACCGCATTGAGCAGATGGGTTCCTCTCTTACTGAAATTTCTTCTGTAATGGAAAAATCTATCACTGAAATCGGCAGACAGGTAGACCAGTTCGAATCCTAAAACAGAAAGACAAGCTTAACCGTTTCCGCTCTATGAAAGCGGTCAGGCTTGTTTCCAATTGAGCCGCATTTTAAGAAAGTCCTTCATGTCCTTGTAAAAATCCATTGGTGGCGGAGTAATGTT
>CADBUT010000253.1 GCA_902797925.1 uncultured Spirochaetaceae bacterium | reverse complement strand
GTCCTGCACTTCTTCTGGCAGAGAAGACGAAAAGCCGTTGAGATAAATTTCCTGTGTTGCAAGCCCTTCTGGTTCAACAAAAAGCTGGTGTCTGTCGCGCTGCGGAAAACGGCGCACCTTGTCTTCGATTGAAGGGCAATAGCGAGGGCCTATGCCTTCGATTTTGCCGCTGAAAAGCGGCGAGCGGTGTATGTTTTCTCTGATTATTCTGTGAGTTTCAGGGTTCGTGTAAACAAGCCAGCACGGCACAGAAGGGCGGTCTACGCGCTCTGTTCTGAACGAAAAAGGCTGCGGCGTGTCGCCGTTCTGTATGGTGAGCTTTGAGAAGTCTACGGAAGAGCGCAAAATTCTTGGTGGCGTGCCTGTTTTTAAGCGGCCAACCGTAAAGCCGAGCCGTCTTAAGCTTTTGCCCAAGCCTAAAGCCGCCATTTCGCCTAATCTGCCGCACGGCGCATCATATTCGCCGATGAAGATTCTGCCTTCCATGAATGTGCCGGTCGTAAGCACAACTGCTTCAGCCGGAATCTGCCGGCCGCGCTCCGTGATTACGCCTTTGCAGTTCAATCTGCCGTCGCTTGTGTTTTTGAGCGGTTCTGTAATAAGGTCAACGGCTGTGTCCTGCAGCAAATCGAGGTTCGGCTGGTCTTCAACCGTCTTGCGTGCAAGCGAAGAATAAAGCAGCTTGTCTGCCTGTGCGCGCGGTGCTTGAACTGCCGGGCCGCGGCTTTTGTTCAGCATTCTGAACTGAATCATCGATTTGTCGATGAGCTTTGCCATTTCGCCGCCGAGCGCATCAATTTCGCGGACGATGTTTCCTTTTGAGATGCCGCCGATTGAAGGGTTGCATGACATGCGCCCGATTGCGTCTATTGATTGAGTCAAAAGCAATGTTTTGAGGCCTGTTCTTGCACATGCAAGCGCTGCCTCTATGCCGCCGTGGCCTGCACCCACGACAATTACGTCATAAGCAGGTGATATAAAGCTCATGTGCTTATTATGCGCAAAACGCACATAAAACGCAATATCTGCAAAAAACGCACATGTTTGCAGTGTTTGACGATATGTCATTGCCCGGCTTGACCGGGCAATCTTGAAACTTTTGTTATAACGTGGAAGAACCGCCGTTGCTGTTTGACATTTGCATTTCAAATCATTAAGCTCAGTTTTATGAGCAAAATCCCTGAATATCCGGAATCTGCGGCTTTTTCAAAAGACCTAAAAGACACAATTGAGCCTGTCTTGAACAGCTTGCACGATGGAATTTCAGAATTGACCTTTTACAGCCTGCTAATCCATAAAGAAAAATATGACTACAGGTTGACCCGCACAAAATCCGGGGCGCTGCTGCTTTTGCGCAAAAAAAACGGAAAAGACTTTTTTGTTCCGCTTAACGCTATGCCGTCTGCTGCTGAAATTGAAATGCTTGCAAAAGACGGCTTCGAGCCGGTGCTTATCGGCGAATCAATTCTAAAAGCTTTTTTGCAGAATGCGCCTGAGAAATCAGAGCTTTTTACGACAGACCGCGACAATGCTGATTATGTCTATCTTAAGACAGACCTTGCCGGGCTTAAAGGCAAGCAGTTCCACAAAAAGAAGAACCACGTGAATTCTTTTGTAAAGGCTTATTCGCCGGAAGTTGAGCTTTTGACGGCGCAGAATGTGCATGATGCCGAAGCCGTGCTTGAAGCCTGGCAGAAAGAGCACCTCGACATTCAGTCTGATTATGGAACGGCAAAAGCGGCATTGCAGCTTGTCGGTGAAGCACCGTTTTTCGGCATAATCGTTTATGTTGAGTCTAAGCCGGTGGGCTTTGCGCTTGGCGAAACATTGTGCGGCGGCGAAACTTTCTGCACGCACTTTGAAAAGGGCATAGAAAGCTACAAAGGCATTTACCAATATCTGAACCAGATGACCGCCACACGGCTCGGCGACGAGATTCAGTTTATAAACCGCGAACAAGACTTGGGCGATGAAGGCTTGCGCCAGTCAAAAATGACGTACAGACCATGCAAATTCATCGAAAAATATACGCTCAAGTAATGCAGTACTTTAATGTGCAGCCCGGCAAAAATTGGTATATTCTAAACGCATAAAAGCAAAATCTTAAAGACAAAACAGAAAAACTCTGTTATATTGTTGAAAACTTCTGATATGGGTTCTTGCTTGCACCTTATGGGAGGAAATTATGCAATTTGTAAGTACGAGAAATCCAGATAAAAAAGTTTCATTTTCAAAAGCAGTTTTGGACTGCATTCCTTCAGACGGCGGCCTTTACACGCCGGCTTATGAAGAAAACTTGAGTTCATGGATTTTATACATGAACGAAAACACATCGTTTACGTCAATAGCCGGCTCGCTTACGTCGGCACTTATAAAAGAAGAGTTCAGCCCGATTATTTCTGAAGCAATCGCCACGAACGCATTCACTTTTGAGCCGGTGCTGAACCAGCTTGATGACAGGCTTTATCATCTTGAGCTTTATCACGGTCCGACCGGTTCTCATAAAGATTTCGGTATCTCTTATCTTGCGGCTTGCCTTGAGCATATCTGCATAATGAAAGAGACTGAAGCAATTGTCATAACGGACACAACCGGCGAAACTGGCGCAAGCATTGAGCGTGCCTTTAAGAACAAAAAGCACCTTAAAGCTGTGCTGCTTTATCCGAAAGGCTCAATGCGCGGGCTTTCGCCTGAAAGCTTTTTCTGGAACGGCGGAAACATTTACCCGGTTGAGGTGAACGGCACTATAGACGATTGTATTGAGCTTGTAAGGCAAATCTACAACGACCGCGCGTTGGTCGAAAAATATGGGCTTACGCTTGCAAATACGTCGAACATCGGGCGGCTTTTGCCGCAGACGTTCTTCTACACTTTTGCGTTTACGCGCCTAAAGAACCGCGTTTGCAGCGATATTTTTTACGCGCTTTCTTCGAGCAACTACGGTAACTTGATTGCAGGGCTTTACAGCTGGAAATTCTCGCTGCCGGTCAACGGCTTTATCACAGACTGCACGTCTTCGCTGCGCGTTGATCCGATGAATATGTGCGACTTAACTGATGCCGCCATTCCGCTTTCAAAGCGCGGCCCTGCAAATCCGGCTGTGCCTTCTAACCTTGAACGGCTTGAATCTCTGTTTGAGACAAGCCCGGCGGTAATGAAGGGGCTTGTTTTTCCGGCGGAAGTTTCTAAAGAAGACCGCAAAGCAGCGGCAAGGCGGCTTTTTGTTGACTATAACATCATGGTTTCGCCGCAGACGGCAGACGCTTATGCGGCAGCTTTTAAGCGCACCGAAATGATTGAAGAAGACGGCGGTGTTGTGGTGCTCATTTCAAGAGACCACCCGGCGTTTTCGGCTGACACTATCAGGCAAATGTGCGGCGAAGCTCCCGAAATACC
Organism: uncultured Spirochaetaceae bacterium; assembly: GCA_902797925.1. Classification (GTDB taxonomy): domain Bacteria; phylum Spirochaetota; class Spirochaetia; order Treponematales; family Treponemataceae; genus UBA1240. Next base: position 509 of record CADBUT010000253.1, on the reverse strand, counting down.
GGCAAACATAGCTGCCGTGCTCAAAAAGATAGAGCCAGAAAAGACAATCGAGCCGCAAAAAGCCGCCGTCGTCTCAATTCTGCAAGAGCTGAAAGCCTAATAACCGCATCTTAGAGGAGAGACCGGTGCGGCAGTGAAAGCATGCGCTTGAATGTAAAGGCACGGTTGTTGAGCAAAATCAAAGCAACCGAACATAGCATACGTTGCTCCCATTGGTCACTTCGACTCCGCTCAGTGACCAGACTTATCAGCACAGCCTAATGCGCCGTTGCAGCACGTTATGCTACGCTTTTCTCAATAGTTTATTCTAAGATTGAAGTTTAACCGTCGAAAAGCACCGCTTTTTGCCATACAAAAACCGGCAGCCTATGTACAAAATCCAATTATTACAGATAAATCTGGGGTTATTAGGGGCGAGGAGCCCCTAATCGCTGCTGGAAAAAAGAGGGGTTTTAGGGGAGAAAAGAACCCGCTTGCGAGTAGAGGTTCTTGTCTCCCCTAAATAAAGT
>CADBUT010000252.1 GCA_902797925.1 uncultured Spirochaetaceae bacterium | reverse complement strand
TTGTCTTTTATATTTCAGCAGGCATTTTCCCGATGCTTTACATTCTTTCAGCATTTTATGCGGAAAAGCTTGGCAGCGGAACAAAACCTGACACCACAACACTTGTTGCGCAGATTGTTCTTATAATTTTTGGAATTATTCTGTGCATAATTTTTCTTGATTATTTCAACGCGCCGCTTAAAAAGCTTTATAACGGAACTGAAAAGATAAAGAACGGCGATTACAGCACGCGTGTAAAAATAGTTTCAACTGATTCTTTCGGTAAGCTTGCGGATTCATTCAACGAAATGGCGGTTGCGCTTGACGCAAAGACACGTAAAATTTTTTCGATTCAAAACTCAATTGTAACAGGAATGGCTGTTATGGTTGAAAGCCGCGACAACAGCACAGGCGGACACATTATGCGTACAAGCGACTGTGTAAAGATTTTTATGCATGAGCTTAAAAAATCACCGGAATTTCAGTTTTTGACTGAATCGTTCTGCGACTCGGTTATAAAAGCTGCGCCTATGCACGATCTCGGTAAAATTGCTGTAGACGATGCAATCTTGCGCAAGCCCGGCAAATTTACAGATGAAGAATACGAAAAAATGAAAAAGCACTCAGAAGAGGGCGCGCGCATTGTTGAAAATGTTCTGAAAGAAGTTGAAGACATTGAATTCAAGTCAATTGCCGTAAACATTGCGCATTATCACCACGAAAAGTTTGACGGGCAGGGCTACCCAGAAAAATTGAGCGGAGATGCGATTCCGCTTGAAGCACGGATTATGGCACTTGCAGACGTGTTTGACGCGCTTGTAAGCAGACGCTGCTATAAAGACAGCTTTTCGTATGACAAGGCTTTTTCGATTATAGAAGATTCACTCGGCACGCATTTTGATCCGGCGCTTGGCACCGTGTTCATTCAGTGCAGGGCAAAACTTGAAGCACTGTACAATTCATACAGTGCTTAGTGCGGTTTTCAAGACTTTGGCTCAGAAGTGCCGCTTTGTTCTGAACTTTCTTCAGCTTCAATTTGCGCTTCTGCTGTGGCTGCGGTTGAGACTGGTTCTGTTGCAGCGGCTTCTTCGGCTTCAGATTTTTCAGTTACGGCTGCCGGCAATGTGCCGAGCAGAATTGAGATTGGTTTCAGCAGCTCAACGTTCTCGCAGATAATCTTAATGACCACCATAAGCGGCACGGCGATAACCATGCCCGCAAAGCCCCAGATCCAGCCCCAGACAGACAAAGCTACGATTATGATGAACGGGCTAAGACCCAAATTTTCGCCCTGAATCTTCGGCTCGATGATGTTGCCGAATAATGTGTTCGCTCCAATCAGCACAGCTGAAATAACGATTACCGGCAGCGGCGATGGCCAGAACTGCATCAGCGCAAATAAAATCGTTATAAGGCAAGAAAAAATCGAGCCGATTGTCGGAATGAAGTTCATCACAAAGGCGATGAATCCCCAGAGAATAGGGAAGCTCAGCCCCGTGCAAAGGCAGCCGATATAGACCACAATTCCGGTTAAAAGTGAAATAAAGAATTTGACTGAAATATATTTGATAACCTGATTCGTAATGTCCGTAATCATCGAACGGATTTTGTTCGGCATCACGTCGGCAAATGCAAATTCCATTTTCGTGTTGAAATATCTGAATTCAGACATGAAAAAGAAACAGAAAAGCACGACCATCGAAAAGTCTTTTATGAGCGAAAAAAGCTTTGTAGAAAGCGCAATCGCCAGATCTTGAACAAATGACCTTACGCCTTCCTGCATCCAGAGGTTTGTAAAAAGGCTCAAACCTTCGTCAAAGGGCAGCTCCATCATCTCGGCGATATGCTCATAAATTGAAAGAAAACGCTGCTCGTATTTCGGCTATTGCTCTACGATTGACCGTGTGCTTGAAATGAGGATTGTGCCGACAAAGAGCACAACTGATATAAACGCGAGCAGCACGAAAATTATGCAGAGAACATTCGGAATTTTCAGCTTTCTGTTAAGAAGGGTTGCGATAGGAACAAGCACAAGCGAAAGAAGCATCGCAAGCACCACTGGAATAAGCACCTTAGCGGCAATCTTCATTATTGCAAGCGCAACTGCAATAGAAAGAAAGAGCATCAAAATAAAATTGGCTGCGGCAAACCGCTTTGGCATTTTCGGCATGTGCTGTTCCTGTAAGGGCGGGGCTGCAAACTTGTCAGCAGCCCCTTGTTTGGTTATTTCTTTGGAAGAATCTTGTCGAAGCCGCAGTACGGTACAAGCACTTCCGGAATCGTTACAGAACCGTCTGCATTCTGATAGTTTTCCAAAATTGCGAGCATTGCGCGGCCAACGGCAATTGCAGTTCCATTCAAAGTATGAACGTACTTATTCTTGCCGTCATCATCCTTATATTTGATGTTGAGGCGGCGTGCCTGATAATCTGTACAGTTTGAAGTTGAAGTAACTTCGCCGTATTCACCGCCGTTGCGGCCAGGCATCCAAGCTTCCAAGTCCCACTTGCGGTAGGCTGGTGCGCCGTGGTCGCCAGAACAAGTATCAACTACATGGAACGGCAGGCCGAGCCCTGTGAAGATTTCTTCTTCGATAAGGCGGAGCTTTTCATGAATCTCGTCTGACTGTTCTGGCGTTGAATATGCGAACATCTCAACCTTGTCAAACTGGTGAACGCGGTACAAACCCTTGCTGAACTGACCGGCTGCGCCTGCTTCTCTGCGGAAGCAGTGTGAAAGACCGCCGTAAAAGCGCGGAAGGCTTGCCTTATCAAGAATTTCGTCCTGATGATAGCCGCCGAGCGTAATTTCAGCCGTGGCAACAAGGCATGTGCCTTCGTCTTCAATTGAATAGACGTTTGATTCGTTGCCGCGCGGGTTAAAGCCTATGCCTTTAAGAACTTCTTCTTTTGCAACGTCCGGTGTGATGAACAACTGAAAATTGTGCTTGCGGAGCGTATTCAAGGCATACATGATGAGAGCCTGTTCCAAGAAAACAGCCTCATTTTTCAGATAGTAGAATTTCGGGCCAGAAACCTTAGTTCCGCGGTCAAAGTCTATGATGTCCAAAGACTCACCAAGCTGAACATGGTCTTTCGGCTCAAAATCGAATTTGCGCGGCGTGCCGACTTTCTTAACTTCAAGATTTTCGGTGTCAAGCTTGCCGATCGGTGCATCTGGGTGAAGCATGTTCGGAATCTGGCGTCCTGCTTCATCAAGCGACTGCTCAACTTCAGAAACTTGAGTTTCTTTGTCGGCTATTTCGGCTTTGATTGATTTGCCTTCTTCAATCAATTTGTTGCGTGTTTCAGGGTCAAGCTTGCCTTTCATTTTTGCAGCGATTTCGTTGCGTTTAGCCTGCAAGCTCTGCAAAGCTGTTACCATAGCTGTGCGCTTGTCGAACAGCTTAACTACCAAGTCTGCGTCCGCCTTCATGTTTCTGGCGGCAATATTTGCTTTTACTGCTTCAAGATTGTCTTTAATAAATCTGTAGTCTAACATAATGCTGACATTATAGCTTTTTGGCTTCTTTTATGGAAGAGCTAAACACATTATCAGCGGAGCAAAAAGTTTGCAAGCTCTTCTTTTACAGTGCCGTTGAGCGATTTATTCACTTTGCGCATTTTTGCAGCGAGCGCTTCAAGTTCATCAGTCCAGTTGAAATATTCAAGCACATATTTTTCGCCTTTCTCAAAGCTGTTTGAAATCTGAACATCGATTATCTTTTCAAGCATTTTACGCGCCGCCGGAACAACCTTGTCATAATCAATGTGAATTTTCGAATCTTTAAGCGAAACAGCGCCTTCTTTTATAAAGTGATTCATCTGCATTACGGTTCTGACTCTGTGTGCCTGGCTCATGTTGGGCTTTGCCTTCAATATACTGCCAACCATAAAAGTGGTGATTATCTGCTTTTTCTGCGTTTCATCGTACATGCCGAGCTTTACAAGCGCGTCGAGCATCGAAAGTGAAACCATATCGGCCTTGTTTTCTTCGATTATGCTTTTGTATTTGCCCAAAACGTCAGTGCCGCTATTCGGGCCGAGCGAATGGCCGTTTTCGTGTCCGATTGTGAACCAATGGTCTGCTTCGTTGAGGTAGAATTTGTGCAGCTCTTTTGCAAGCACGGCGTCAAGCGTCTTCTGAAGCTGCTTTTTGTCAGAAACAGCCCGTATCTGCCTGTGATAGACGTTGCGCCGACCTCCGCCAATCGTGAGCGAAAGCTTGTCGTCGTTGGGCAGATTCTCTGCAAGCGTAATGCCTGCTCTGTATGCGCCTGTATCTCCTTTTACTGTAACTAGATCTACGTCTACCATAGTCTGCTTGGTTTCGTTCTTGTCAACGGAGATAGTCTGCTCGTATCTGTCGCTGAAAGGCATAAGCTTTGCAAGGTCAGGCAGAAACTTTTGAATTTTGAGCAGCTGCTCAGTGCCCTGTCTGTTCACAATTCCCACGCGGATTCCGAGCATGTCTTTGCTTATAGGCGTAATATTGCAGGCTTTTAGCGCTTCAGAAAGCTTCTGGTTTTCATAGACTGTTTCAGTCATTTCATCAGCGTAGCTTTCGCGCGTAATAGTAAATTCAAGCGGTGTGTCCTGAAGACTTGCCCATTTTTTGTCGGCATAGGCGTCTTTCATCGGGTCATTTGCTTTAAGCGCATCAGCCTGAAGCAAAAGGAATTCAGAAAAATCTTTATTTGTAGAATTTTCTGCTGCCTTTTTTAGTTGAGCCGCGGCAAGCGAAAATTCCTTTGCGAAAGCCTCTGTGTAGTCAAGAGCCTTAAGCTCGTTCCCATTCCGGATAACTATAGAGCGCTGGTTTAAGATTTTTGCAACCTCGTCAGCTTTGCCCTGTTCAAGCATCTTGGCGAGAATCTTGTGAAATTCCTCTTTTGAAAGGTCCTGCGGATAAAGCCCCTTGCCCGGCAGTTCAGACGCATTTTTAAGCAGCGAGAATTTGTTAGCTTCGCGGTCAACAGCGTTAATGCCTTTCTGGGCGTTAAAAAGCTTCTGCGCAAGCTTTGCCTTTGTTTTTTCTTCAGAAGAGCCTTCTTTTATCTGCTGCTTTAAAAAGGCACGAAAATCAAGATTTCTCGGGTCGTCCATCTTAAGAAAAGCTTCTTCAAGAATAGAAGCAGCC
>CADBUT010000251.1 GCA_902797925.1 uncultured Spirochaetaceae bacterium | reverse complement strand
GTGCATATTGCCTGAAATAATGTTGTACAAAGTTGATTTACCGGCACCGTTAGAACCGATTACGGTGATAAAGTCTCCGTCGTTTATCTTGAGGTTTATGTTTTTAAGTGCTTCGTTCTCGTCCGGCGTTCCGGCGTTAAAAGTGATTCCTATATCTTTAAGCTCAAGCATGTTTCTTCCCCTTTTTTGAAATGATAAGACAAATAATGATAAGAAGGCCTGTGATAAGTTTTAAGTCATTGCTTGTAAGCCCGATGACAAAACCGTAGCTTCTGCCTATGTACATTATTCCGCGGTAAATAATTGAACCGATTAAAACGCAGAGTGTCTGCATTCCGATTTTATTTGAGCGGATAATGAATTCGCCGAGCATGAGCGAAGCAAGACCGCTGACAATTACACCTGTGCCGCTGCCGACATCTGCAAAGCCGTTGTACATTGCTGCAAACGCGCCCGAAAGAGCCGCTAGCCCGTCGCCGACACAGACGCCGATTCCGCGTACAATCTGCGGATTAACGCCCTGCGAGATAATCATCTGCTGGTTTGCACCGAGCGCGCCCATCGTAAGTCCAAGATCAGTGTGGTAAAAAATATCCATTATCCATTTTAGTGCAATCACGAAGATAATCAGAAAAACGCAAATTCCAATCTCGGCAGGAAGAGCCGGAAAGTGAGCCTCGCAAAATGCTGTAATCTTAGAGAAAGGTGTCGCAATCTTAAGAAAAGAAATATTCGCTTTGTTGCTCATTATGCGCAGATTAATCGAATAAAGCATCGTCATTACAAGAATACCGGCAAGAAGATCAGGAATTTTAAGCTTTGTATAGATTACTGTTGTGCAAAGACCGGCCATTGCTCCGCCTATAAAAGCAAGCACAAGCGCTGCCAATGGATTCATTCCAAGTGTAAGACAGGCCGCAAGAATACAGCCGCCCATCGGAAACGCGCCGTCAACGGTCATGTCGCAAAAGTTAAGGATACGGTAGGACATAAAAACGCCCAGAACCATAATTCCGTAAATCAAACCTTCAATAATAATATTGCAGAACATATTGATAAATTCCTTAAACAAAAAAAGGGCTATCTGATATTGACAGAAGCCGTTACCAGATGCCCTTTCATTATAGAAAATTTTAAACTATTTTTCTATCAATTTACCGTTTTCAAATATCATATTTGCAGAATTTTTTAAATCTTCTGGAATTGAAATTCCACATGCTTTTGCTGCATCAAGATCAATAAGAAGGTCAGAATCAGACGGTTCTGTCATAAAGCGGACTGGAATTGTGTCAGGCTTTGTTCCGTTAAGAATCTTTATAACAATTTCACCTGTTGCGCGGCCTGCCTTGTAATAGTTGAATCCGCTGGCCATAAAAATGCCGCCGTCTTTTGCAGCTGTTACGTCGCCAGAGAAAATCGGCTTTTTGGCTCTGCCGAATACATCAACGAGAGAAGCAATTGCGCTGAATACTGTGTTGTCTGTTGTAAGGTAGATTCCGTCAACGCGGTTAATGATTGTTTCTGCAGCCTGCTTAACTTCGCTAGACTGGCTGATTGCCTGTGTAACAAGCTCAAGACCTGCTTCCTGGCAGCCCTGCTTTACAAGCTCAAGTGCAGAGACAGAGTTTGCTTCGTTGCTTGTGTAGATGTAGCCGAGTGTTTTAATGCCTGTAACGTTTGCAAAAAGCTTGATGTGCTCCACTGTCGGAATTGCATCGCTCATGCCTGTTACATTGTCTTTGCCGTGTTCAACTGTGTCTACAAGACCGGCACCAACTGGGTCTGTAACAGTTCCGAAAACAATCGGAGTGTCTTTCAGTGTTGTAGAAAGCGCAATTGCTACAGGTGTTGCAATGCCGACTGCAATGTCAACTTTCTTTACTTTGAACTGAGAGGCAATCTGTGCGGCTGTGTTTACATCGCCGTTTGCATTCTGAAGGTCAAATTCTGCGTTGATTCCGTTCTCGTTGATTACATCGATAATGCCCTGTTCTGCAGCGTCAAGTGCCGGATGCTGAACGATTTTAGCGATGCCGATTTTTACCTGCTTTGAGCCAGATTTTTTTTCATTGCAGGAAGTAAAGATAAGACCTGCAATCATGGTTAAAAGAATAAGCTTTTTCATTATTTACTCCTAAAAGTTTCTGTCTACAGTAACTATGTAGTGAATATATCCTTTTTTTTTATTTCTGTCAATAGAAATTAATAATTTTTTTAGAAACCGTGATTCAAGGGAAACAGTTATTCCGTTTTTTGCCGGATAAACTTAAACTGTAGATTAGACTAATGCAAAATGAGTTTATCCGTATACAAATGCGCATTGTTTGTCTTTACAAGATTTATAGCATAGGCGTCATAATAACTCAGGTTCGTGAATTTTGAGAGACAGCTGTTTTCGTTCTGACCGTCGCCGTAAATTATTGTTACATCAATATTTAAAAGCGGCGCGTAATAGTTTATTGAAGGAATGAAATTTTCGTTTAAAAAGTCGTTGTTGCTGTTATAGACGGTCAGAAGCAGCTTGACCTTTGAGCCTTGAGTTTTTGTGATTGTACTGCTGTGAGCAGTATTTTTGTATTCTTTCCAATTATCTTTATTGATAGCTGTGTTGGAAACAAGAAGAGACCTGCTTTCTTCATTGTACTCAAAAGGTGTTGAAATTTTATTCCCGTATTTATCTCCATAAGAAAAGCCCTGGGTATAAACGGCTGCGTCTAAAAGACCGTCGCACATGTTTCTGACAAGAAAGAGCAGGGCAAGTGCCTGTGCGTCTGTGTTCTGGGTTACGGTGCCTGTAATTGCGCCTGAAGTTATTGCTTTTTCTACAGAGTCATTTGCGTCAAAACCGAAAACAGGCAGCCCTTTCGGAAAATTTTCAGAAGCAAGGCATGCAAGCGCCATCTCGTCGTTGTTTGATATAACCAGGTCGATTGATTTGCCAAAAGAGTTTGTCCATATTTTCATGGATTCGCGGGCTGTCGCGGCGTTCCAGGTTGAACCGTCTGCACCTGTCATAGATTTTGCCGCAAGCTCCACCGTCTTATAGGATTTGTTTCCTATTTTTACGGTGCCTTCTTTTTTGATGTTCGGTTTTGTTGAATTGTTCCATGTGTCTAAGGCGCGGCGGACACCTTCAGTTCTGGCTTTAGAATCAATGTGCCCTTCATCGCCGATAAGCAGAACATAGCCGATAATACCGTCACCGTTTCTGTCAATTTTGCTGATATCGGAATTCTGCAGAAAATCGAGAATCTGCTGTCCCTGCGTCTCGCCGCCATTCTGCGAGTCTGTTCCAAGGTAATATGTCCTGTTGTTCCATGAAACGGCTGAATAATCCAATTTGCCTGTAATTGGGTCAGACGGCTGCCTGTTGTAAAAAATTACCGGCTTGTTTTTGTTGAGCATTGTTGATTTATTTTCTTTGCATGAAAACAAAATCAAGCTTATGACAGCCATAAAAGTGATGAATGCAGCTTTTTTAATTTTTTTCATTTTGCTTCCTATTAAAATAATAAATTAATGGAACATTCCCCAGTTTTCACCGCTTTCAACGCTGACTTTAAGTGGTACGTTCAGTTTTGCAACGCTTTCCATTTTAGTTTTGAGAAGCGTCTTTACAGTTTCGCATTCTTCAAGCGGACATTCCAAAATCAATTCGTCATGTACCTGAAGAAGAAGTTTTGCCTTGAGTTTTTGCGCCTCAATTTCGTTCTGCACAGCAATCATAGCCTTTTTCACTATGTCTGCGGCTGAACCTTGAATAGGCGTGTTTACAGCCATGCGCTCTGCGGCAGATTTTTCGGTTTTATTCTTGGCATTAATTGTGCGGATAAAACGCTTGCGCTTAAAGATTGTCTCCACATAGCCTGAAGCTTCGCATTTTTCAATAACCGCGCGGATAAAATCCTGAATGCCTGAATATGTCGCAAAATAAGAGTCGATGAACTCTTTCGCGGTTGTTCTTGAAATGCCAAGCTCGTTTGAGAGCCGGAATGCACTCATTCCGTACATTACACCGAAGTTGATTGTCTTTGCCGTGCGCCGCTGTTCCGGTGTTACCTGCTCCGGTGCTACGCCGAAAATCAGGCTTGCAGTTGCTTTATGTACGTCTACGCCCTCGTTAAAAGCTTTCTGCAGGTTCTTGTCGCCGGAAAGATGTGCAAGAAGCACAAG
>CADBUT010000250.1 GCA_902797925.1 uncultured Spirochaetaceae bacterium | reverse complement strand
TCTTATAAAGCACCGAATTATATTGCATGGGGCTATGAAAACCGCTCTACATTTATCCGTGTGCCGTCTACAACAAGCGATGCTGCAAGCCGTATAGAGATTAGAACACCGGACAGTGAATGCAACGTGTATATTGTATTTACGCTTTTGATTTACGCTGCACTTGACGGAATTAAGAACAAGCTTGTACCGCCAAAGGATATCAAGATAAATTTGTTCAAAACTGACAGGGAAGCGGCTTCCTCTGGGGAGATTCAGCCTGCTACACTGCCCGATACACTTGACTCCGCGAAGAAAATTGCAGAATCAAGCCCCTTCATAAAGGAAGTGCTCGGATTCTAAAATGGCAGAAGATATCCACAGCGTATTAGTTGTAACAAAAGACAGCAAAATCTCCTCTCAAATAAGCGCAATGTTGATTCCGCCGATATTTGAACTGAATATTGCCGGTGATTTTAACGAAGCACGCCGCCGTTTTTCAGAAAGGGTATACAATATTGTCATTGTTGATTACGCCGACGGCGCAGGTGTAGATTTTGCTACAGATATTTCGTCTTCAACCAGTACAATTCTTCTTCTGGTGCCTGCCGCATACTTTGACCAGATAAGCTATAAAGTAGAAATATTCGGCGTACTTTCAATTTCTAGCCCGTTCGACCAGTTCTATTTCTATAACATGATAAAAATTGCGATTGCTGTTCAGTATAAAGTTCAGATTCTTTCAAGCCAGACAATGAAACTCAAGAACAAAATGGAAGAAATCCGCATTATCAACCGCGCAAAGCTGCTGATAATGCAGAACCTTTCTTTGACTGAAGAACAGGCACATCATCATATTGAAAAAGAAGCCATGAACAGCTGCCGCAAAAAAATTGATGTAGCCCAGGAAATAATCAAGACCTATGAAAAATAAAAAAGCCCCGGTGCAAGACAACGGGGCTTACTCATTTATGCTTTTAAGCTTAATTTACAGCGCGCTTTCTTTCAATTGAATTGCGCACAAGCTGATAAGCTATAAGCACCGCCATCATGATAAGACCCACAATGTCAGTTTTTGTTTCAGGAATGACGCACAAGAAACCGGCGACGGCGAACAGCAGCCGCTGCACAACAGAAGCGTTTCTAAAGCCGTAGCCTTCAAGCGCAACGCTGATGCCGAACATGCCGATTAACGCCGTGGCGCAGATGAAAATAACTGAAAGAGCAGAAGCGTTAATCATGAGCATCTGCGGATTGTAGACGAACATATACGGAACGATGAACGCGCCGATTGCAAGTTTTGTGGCGTTTATAGCGGTTTTCATCGGCTTGCCTTTCGCTATCGCCGCGCCGGCTATGGCTGCAAGCGCAACAGGCGGCGTAACGTCAGCGATGATGCCGAAGTAGAACGCGAACATGTGAGCCGGCAACATCATAACAGGCTGAATGTCTGCACCGCCGTAAAGGCATGTGATGATTGCACCGGCAGTGATTGTTGAAGTAATGAGATAGTTTGCTGTAGTCGGCGCACCCATGCCAAGAATAATCGAAGCGAGCATCGTAAAAATCAACGTAAGCAGCAGTTTTCCGTGGGCAAGCGAAACAAGCCCTGCGCCAAGCTTAAGGCCGATGCCTGTAAGCGTAACAATGCCGATGATGATTCCGGCCATTGCACAAGCAATTGCGACGCTGATGATGTTTCTTGCGGCAGCGCACATAACATCAATCAAGTCTTTTGAGCCGAATGTCGGCTTTCTGCCAAGCGCAAGGTCTGAAATTGAAACGCCGATTCCGATAACAAGACAAGCAACAATGCCCATCAAAGCTGCAAAAACGGCAGTTTTTCCGGCACAGAGAAAATAGATTATGACAAAAAGCGGAAGAATCATGTAGCCGCGGCGCAAGAAAAGCGGTAAAAATTTCGGCAATTCTTCGCGAGGCAAGCCTTTAAGGCCAAGCTTTTTTGCTTCAAGATGAACTGTAATGAAAATGCCTGCAAAATAAAGCACAGCCGGAACGATAGCGGCCTTTACGATTGTGACATACGGAACGCCGATGCTTTCTGCCATGAGGAACGCGGCTGCGCCCATAATCGGCGGCATAAGCTGGCCGCCAGTTGAGGCAGAAGCTTCTACCGCACCGGCGAATTCAGGCTTGTAGCCAAGCTTTTTCATCATAGGAATTGTAAAGCTGCCTGAGCCGACTGTGTTTGAAACAGAGCTGCCCGAAACAGTGCCGAGCAACGCGCTTGAAAGCACCGCAACTTTTGCAGGGCCACCGGAAGCACCGCCCGCAATGGCGTTGCACACATCAATAAAGAAATGGCCGATGCCGGTTTTTTCAAGCAGCGCACCAAACAGAATAAACAAAAAGATGAACGTTGAACATGCACCAATAGGCGTGCCCATAATTCCTTCTGTATTATAGAAAAGATGGCACACAACGCGCTGCAGCGAATAGCCGCGGTGGTGCAGAAAGCCCGGCAGCATCTTGCCAGCGAACGCATAAAGCACAAAACAGCCCGCAATAATCATGATGGGCAAGCCGACAATGCGGCGGCAGCTCTCAAACAAAATGATTATTCCGATTATAGCTATTGCAATATCAAGAACAGTATTGTTGCCGGAACGGCGCACAAGCTCCTGAAAGTTGATGACGATATACAACCAGCAGGCGGCACCGGCAAGACCAAGCAGAACATCATACCATGGCAGAGTATTCTTCGGCATTTTCTTTGTTGCCGGAAAAAGCAGAAACGCCAGAAGCTGTACAAACGCAAGGTGTGTTGCGCGGAGAATCTGGGCAGTTATTTTGCCTGACAAAGTTGCATAAAGCTGAAAAAACACGAACACAACAGAAATTATGACGGTCACATACTGACGCCAGCATTTATGCTCGCGGTAAGCCTGTTCCCTGTCAAGGTTCTGCATCAGCTCCTTGATTTCTTCCTCATTCGATGTCGGAAGGATATTCTCAATCGGACCGCTTGAAGGCTGCGGCTCTTGAGCGTCAATCGGTGTCTGGTTTAAATCTCCCACTCATTTCCCCTTATAACTTGTGTAATATATATGAAAGCAGAGAAACTCTCTTTTTTTCCAAAATTATGCTCGTCTGCGGTGCAAACAAATCAGCCATTTTGTATTTGTGCGCGGCAGGTACGTTATCATTTTTATAAAACCGGAACGTAATTGTATGATTTGCAATTAGGCCCACTGCCATAACAAGCCGGTCTACTTCTCTGTTGATATTCACTATTTCATAGCCGTCTTCTGTAACCCGAAACTGACTGCCGGGCATTTCCCCCGGTTCAGGTATTCCGGCTCCATAAGAAACAAAACGTGTGCCAGTAAGCAGAAGCCCCTCAGTTTTTTGTATATCGTAGAAATCGTGAACTCTGCCCTTATTAACTGAGTGTGTATAGGCAATTTCAAAGCCTTCCATTCTGGCAGTGCCTATAAAATACTTTTCGGAATTATTTTTTCTACTGCTGATAGAAAGAACAGGTTTTATCGGAGCAAAAAACAAAACTCCTGCAAAAACCAGCAAAAAAACAATTAATACTTTTTTTAACATAATCTGAACTTATAAAAGCACACGCGGTTCTGCGTTAAAGCAAAACCAGCATGTGTCTTTCGAATTAAACGACTAAGTTTATTGCTTAGTTCATCAAACCCTTTTCTTTGAAATATTTAACTGCACCCGGATGGAACGGAACAGAAACGCCTGTAACTGCACTTTCCAAAGAAACTTCCTTGCCTTTTGCATGGGCTGTTCCAAGAATAGGCAGATTATCAAACAAAGCTTTTGTCATCTCGTAAACAGTTTCTTCGTCAAGTTTTGAATTAACTGCGAGTGTAGCCTTTATAGCAAGAGCCGGTGTATCTGTTGAAGTGCCTTTGTATGTGTCAGCAGGAATTACAGTCTTTGTATAGTAACCGTATTTTGCGCAGATTGCGTCAGCTGCAGAACCGTCAACAGGAATAAGAAGCAGACCTGCTGTAAAAGCAAGTTCCTGCAATGCTGAGTTAGGAACACCGGCTGTGATAAAGCAGCCGTCGAGTGTGCCGTTCTGAATTGCTTCTGCTGATTCCTTGAATGAAAGATTGCTCTTTCTGATGTCGTCAAATGTAATGCCGTAGCCTTCCATAATCTGCTTTGCGTTGAATTCTACGCCTGAACCTGCATCACCTACAGAAATGCGCTTGCCTTTAAAATCAGCAACTGATTTGATACCGCTGTCTTTAGAAACTGCAATCTGAACAACTTCAGGATACAATGTTCCGATTGTCATGATATTAGGAAGCTTCTCGCCGTCAAACAAGTCTTTGCCGTTATAGGCATAGTCCATAACGTCGTTCTGAACGATTGCATATTCAGCTTCACCTTTATTGATAAGACGAAGGTTTTCAGCAGAAGCACCAGTTGCCTGTGCTGTAACATTCATGTTAGCAATTTTAGAATTCCAGATATTGGCAATTGCTCCGCCAAAAGGATAATAAGTACCGCTTGTACCACCAGTAGCCAGAATGTAGTCTTTCTTTGCATTGGCTTTTGAACAACCGCCCAATATAACCGAAGCCAACAAAACAGCTGCTGTAAGTGAAAAAAGCTTTTTCATAAATCCTCCATATAAAAGATATAATATCTCTATTCTACTATAGATTAGTTGATTTATTCAACCATCTTGTAAAATTTTGGTGCGGCAGCTTCAGCTAAAAAAATAATAACAAAACATGAGCGTTTTGTGTTAGAATATTTCTGATTCTTATTACAGGAGAAACACAAAATGATTGGAACATTTTGGGCGTTAATACCGGCAATTCTTGCTATCGCGCTGGCATTAATCTTTAAAGAGGTTTATTCCTCGCTTTTTGCAGGAATTTTAATCGGCGGCATTTTTTATGCAGTTTCTACAGCATCTGGATTTACAGGTTTTCTGACACACATTTTTAATGACGGTCTGGTTGCACAGCTTTCGGATTCTTATAATGCCGGAATCCTTATTTTTCTTGTTGTTCTGGGAATTATGGTTGTTCTGATGAACAAGGCCGGCGGCTCGGCGGCTTTCGGCGAATGGGCTAAAAAGCACATCAAGACAAAAGCCGGTGCGCAGATTGCGACAATTATTCTTGGTATTTTAATCTTTATTGATGACTATTTTAACTGTCTGACAGTCGGCTCTGTTATGCGCCCTGTTACAGACAAACATGGTCTGTCTAGAGAAAAGCTTGCCTATCTTATAGACTCAACCGCAGCTCCTATCTGCATTATTGCGCCTGTAAGTTCCTGGGCAGCCGCCGTTGCGGGTTTTGCAGGTGAAGGCGAAAACGGCTTTACACTTTTCTGCAAGGCAATTCCATTCAATTTCTACGCAATTCTTACTATTGTGATGATGTTTACTCTTGTGCTTATGAAGGTTGAATTCGGCACAATGTCTAAGTTTGAAAAAGCTGCACAGATAATCAATAGCGATGAAGCTGTTCCGGCAGACTCTAAAGGCAAAGTAATTGACCTTGTTGTGCCTATTCTTATTCTGATAATCAGCTGTGTAATCGGTATGCTTTATTCAGGCGGATTCTTCAGCAGTGAAAGCGGTGCATATTTTAATATTATTGAAGGCTTCTCAAACAGCGACGCTTCTGTCGGTCTTGCGCTCGGTTCTTTCGGCGCGCTCATTATTACGGTTTTCTTCTACATGCTTAGAAAAGTGCTTTCGTTCTCTGCTGCAATGGGCTGTATTCCAGAAGGCTTTAAAGCGATGGTTCCGGCAATTCTGATTCTTGTTCTTGCATGGACTTTGAAGGGAATGACAGACTCGCTCGGCGCAAAAGAATATGTTGCAGGTCTTGTAACAAACGCACAGGGCTTAAAAAGCTTTTTGCCGGCAATTATCTTTGTTATTGCCTGTGGCCTTGCTTTTGCGACAGGCACTTCTTGGGGTACATTCGGCATCCTTATTCCGATTTGCATTGCTGCTTTTCCGAATGTTGCAGACCCAATCCGCATTATCTCGATTTCTGCATGTATGGCCGGTGCTGTTTGTGGCGACCACTGCTCACCTATCAGCGACACCACGATTATGTCGAGCGCGGGCGCACAGTGCAACCACGTGAACCATGTTTCAACCCAGCTGCCTTACGCGCTCAGCACAGCGATAATTTCGTTTATCTGCTACATTGTTGCAGGCTTTGTACACAATGCTGTTATTCCTCTGATACTTGGAGCTGCGCTTATCTGCGTTATGTGCTGGTTTTTCAAAAAGAACGAAAACTAAGGACATAATTTTAGACTAATACAAAAGCTGCGTAGTCAGATTCCATTCCGCAAATTAGATTCGTACCTGCGGTGCTCATGTAATTTGCGTCCTAAAATCTGACTACGCAGACACTTCCATTAACCGCAAATCTATAATTGATTTCATTCCTTTTTTACGGGTTTACTTTTTAAGACGTTCCTGAATGCTCAGGCTTATTAGCTGGGCATTCATCTTTAAAAGACCTGCCTGCTGTTCAGAGAAATTAAGCTCCTGGGTCGCATCAGCAAGCTCAAAATAACCCCATAAAGTTCCGTCGATATGAATCGGAAGCATATAAATTGAAAAAAAGTCGTACCGCTGCAAAGCCTGCTTATCTTTTTCATTTGCCGCTTTATTAAGGCTTGTAATAAATGAGCGGTTTTTCTTCATCGTGTCATACCAGCGGTCAGCTTCTTCTTTAGTAATGTCGCTTTTTTTTCTGATAGAATCATTCTTTGGCATGCCTGCGACAGCCCAAGAATAAAGGCAGGTTGAGTACACTTCGCCTTTATCGTCGTTGTCAATGCGCCATATTGCAACAGAATCAAGATTAAGCGAAGACGCAATAACGGCAAGCACTTTTACAAGCCGCTCATCAAAAGTGCCAAGCTCCGAAGAAATCAGCAGCGTGGCGATTGTGTTAAGACTTGCCATGATGCGCTTTGTAACTTCAAGCTCCTGCTTTGCCTTAACTTCAGCTTC
>CADBUT010000249.1 GCA_902797925.1 uncultured Spirochaetaceae bacterium | reverse complement strand
TCCGGCATATTGAGAAAATCAATTGCAACAACAGCATAATTCTTGTCTAAAGATTCAAAATGCTTGAATTTCTCGATAATTGCATCACGAGTCAGCACATTTGTGACAAAATCAACAGATTTAGACTGTTCATCAACATGTGTGCCTACATTTTCTACGGCTGAACTTACAAGCTGAAAAACAAAGTAGATTATGATACAGACAGTAAGGCTTATAACACCAAAAACAAACCAGTTGTTCCTATTAAAGGCAAAAGAGCCCATTGTCACAAAAAAGACAAAATAATAGGCATAGTCATAAATAAAGAATATGCACAGCAGTAGAAAACCCAGTGCCGAAACACATTTTTCAAGCGGCTTGATTATAATTATTGCGCATGAAACAGAAAAACCGTATACACCAAGAAAAATCAAGAAACCTCTTATTATGACAATCTGTTTTGCAAGATGCCAGACATCGGTAAAATGCAGAATCCAGAAAGCAAAAAATACTACAGCAAGAATTCTGATAACAATCTTGTAGATTTTTTTAACAATTTCTTCGTTGGCAAAACAAAGATAATACAAAAGGAAAACACATATCAGGGCAATTTCAAGCGCAAAATAAGCTACAATCGTGTTCAGCGCGAAATTAAGGGAGAAAAACTGCACAAACCTGTGCTTGCAAAAAATACAGATGCTCGACCAGAAAACCAGCTGTGCAAGAACAAGCAGAGACATAGCCTGCTTTCTATATGTCCACAAAACAAAGCTTAAAATTGAACCTATCAAACCAAAAACTAAAAGGAATATATCACAGACAAAAATAAACAGATTTTCTCTTACATAGTTTGCAAAGCAGTCCGTCATAGATGTAAAACGAACCGGCCGGAGCCATTTGAATGCATTGCTCTCATTTACGTAGAGTTTTATCTTAATTGTATCGCCATGCTTTAAGCCTACAAGCGGAACATTCAAAAGACCACTTCCGATGTACTTATGCTTTAAATAGCGGCTCATGCTTTTGCTTAAAACACATTTCTGATTGTGGAATACCTCAACAGCACAGTCATTAATTTCAAATTCAAGGTTTGTATAACCATTATTCTGCAGTTCCGGGGCAGAAGCCGTCATTGTAATTACTGAATTGCGTTCTAACGGCGGAAAAACAAACGAAGAAAGGCCATGCTTTCCGTAATTTTTTTCGTTTATAATTATATTCCAGTTTAAATCATAATAAGCCATTTTAGAGGAATACGATATGTTATTGGAAAGTCTTATAATTCCGATACAGGCAAAAAAAACAATAAAGACTCCGATAAGCGCAAAGCAAGTCTGCTTTTTGTCTTTTATCTGCACACCGAAACCTCCGTAAATTAGTTTTTATCACTGAAAAAGCAACAGAAACAAGTATAACAGCAAATCTCCAATAACTCAAGAAACTTTTTACAGTAATCACGTCATCAGCATGAAAAAAACATTTTGCTATTTTTTCCAAAAATGTATTGACTATTTTTTCTCAAATATATATAGTTCCATTATCCAACAACAAACATTGTGCCGTTTATATGGTCAATTTGTTGAGAGCGGCTGACACTTATAGCAACGGGCGAGAGTGGTGAAATTGGCAGACACGCTAGACTTAGGATCTAGTGCCCTAGGCGTAAGGGTTCAAGTCCCTTCTCTCGCATATAGGTTTATGCGACAAAAATACGAATTGATGTTCGTATCAATTTTGCGGGAATAGCTCAGTGGTAGAGCGCCACCTTGCCAAGGTGGATGTCGCGGGTCCGACTCCCGTTTCCCGCTCTAAGCGAAAGCGATTCGGAGTAATCTGAATCGCTTTTTTTTTCAAAATTTAGAAAGCAAGGATAGCTAGTCGTGAACGTAACAAAGAACATCAAGAAAATCGAACACTCTGCTGTTGAACTGACTGTAACAATTCCACAGGCCGATGTTGCCGGTGAATACAGCCAGCTTTTGGCTAAATATGCCAAATCAGTACAGATCCCTGGATTCAGAAAGGGACATGTTCCAACAAACATTCTGGAACGCAAATTCGGTGAATCATTAAAAGGCGAAGCTGTTGCAGAAGTTATCGAAAAAGCACTCGGCGAAATTTTTGAAGAAGACGGATTCCAGCAGCCATTGCCATACTCACAGCCATCTTTAAAAGAATCTCCAGATCTTAACATCGACAAAGATTTGACTTTTACAGTTACATACGATGTAATGCCTGAAGTCGGCGACATCAAGATGGACGGTATCGAAGTTGAAGTTCCGTCTGTAACAGTCGGCGATGCAGAGCTTCAGGAAGAACTCAAGGCAATTCAGGAACGCAACGCACTTGTTGTTGACAAAAAGGACGACGATGCAGCTGCAAAAGACGATATTGCAACAATCAATTATTGCGAGCTTGGCGATGACGGCAATGTAATTGCAGGCACAGAACGTGAAGACTATGTATTCACAATCGGTGCAGGTCAGACACTTTTTGAGCTTGATGATGACGTTATCGGCATGAAAAAAGGCGAGACAAAAGAAGTCACAAAGAAATATAAGAAAACTCATCCGAACGAGGATCTTGCCGGCAAAACAAAGAAAATTAAAGTTACTCTTACAGCACTTAAACTCCGCAATCTGCCGGAACTTGACGACGCGCTTGCACAGGACGTCAACGAAAAATTCAAGACTCTTGACGATCTCAAGGCTGACATTAAGAAATACCTCAACAGCGCGCTTGAAAACCGCCTTAACGAGATTAAGACAACAGCTCTTATCGAAAAGCTTGTTGAGAAAAACCCGATTGACCTGCCTGTATCTATGTGCGAAGCTGAGCTTGGCTCACGCTGGCGCATGATGGCACGTCAGTTTCAGACAACTACAGAGCAGCTTGAAAAGATTATTACATCTTCAGGTCAGACAAAAGACCAGCTGCTCAACGAATGGAGACCAGACGTTGAAAAAGCACTCAAAGGGCGCATTATTATTGAAAAGCTCTTGAAAGACAAGAACATCAGCGTTGCAGACGACGAAGTTGAAGCAGAATATGCTAAGATTGCAGAAAATGCATCGATTTCAGTTGAAGAAGTCAAGAAGCATTACGCAGATGCACAGAGCAAAGAATATCTTGTTGACGACTTGAAAGAGCAGAAGCTTTACAAAGACCTTTTTGAAAAAATCAAAGTAAAGAAAGGCGAAAAGAAAGCTTTTGCCGACTTGTTCAAGAAATAAGCATTAACTTTTTTGCTGATGGATGTGCTTTTTTAAGCACATCCTATTATTTTTTTGGTATATTATTTTTATAGAGTTTTTATATTTCTTTTTACAGGAAGACCAATGAACGAACAAATGAATAATCTTGTTCCATATGTTGTTGAACAGACAGGAAACGGAGAGCGTTCCTATGACATTTACTCAAGACTGCTCAAAGACCGCATCATATTTGTAGACGGAGAAATAACAGACCTTTCTGCAGATCTTATTGTTGCACAGCTGCTGTTTCTTGAATCTCAGAATCCTGAAAAAGAAATCAGCATGTACATTAACAGCCCGGGCGGTTCTGTTACAGCAGGGCTTTCAATCTACGACACAATGCAGTATGTACGCTGCGACATTCAGACAATCTGTCTAGGACAGGCTGCAAGCATGGGCGCTACCCTTCTTGCAGGCGGAACAAAAGGAAAGCGTTTTGCGTTGCCGTCTTCAAGGGTTATGATTCATCAGCCTTGGGGCGGCGTTCAGGGTCAGGCTGTAGATATTTCAATTCAGGCTAAGGAATTCAGCCGTCTGAAAAAGCTTACAATCGAATACTTCGCAGAACAGACAGGCAAAACAGTAGAACAGCTTTCAAAAGATATGGAACGCGATTATTTCATGTCTGCAGAAGAAGCTTTGGAATACGGTATAATTGATAAAATCATGCCACGGAGAAAACATGGTGAGAATTGACAGAAATCAGGTCTGTTCTTTCTGCGGAAAACCTGCAACACAAAAAAGAAAGCTTATTGCCGGTCCTAAAGATATTTTTATCTGTGAACAATGTGTTGGTGTCTGTCAGGCAATAATTGACGAAGACAAGACAGACTTAAAACCGATTGAATTAGACGAAATTCCGACACCGAAAGAGTTTAAAGAATTTCTTGACCAGTATGTCATCGGACAGGACCATGCCAAGAAAACTCTTGCTGTCGCTGTATATAACCATTACAAACGCATGGCAATGCAGAGCCGTCATTATGCGGATTCTGACAACGATGTGACAATCGAAAAATCTAACATTCTGCTGATTGGACCGACCGGTTCGGGCAAGACACTGCTTGCAAAGACTCTTGCAGAAAAGCTTCAGGTTCCTTTTGCAATTGCAGACGCTACTACCCTTACAGAAGCCGGATACGTCGGCGAAGATGTTGAAAACGTGCTTCTCAAGCTTATTAACGCTGCTGACGGCAATATCGCTGCCGCCGAAAGAGGCATCATCTTTATAGATGAAATCGACAAAATTTCGCGCAAATCTGAAAACACTTCGATAACGCGCGATGTTTCTGGCGAAGGCGTTCAGCAGGCATTGCTTAAAATAATTGAAGGAACAAAAGCAAGCGTTCCACCGCAGGGCGGCAGAAAACACCCGAACCAGGAAATGCTTGAAATTGATACGACCAACATTCTGTTTATCTGCGGCGGCGCATTTGTAAATCTTGAAAAGATTGTTGAAGCACGCGTTGCAGCGCATACAATGGGCTTCGGCGCAGAAGTAAGCAACCGTTCTGATTCAGAAAGAATGGAGCTGCTTGAGCAGGTAATTCCAGACGACCTTGTGAAATTCGGTCTTATTCCAGAATTGATTGGACGTATGCCGATAAGTGTTTCTCTCAACGAGCTTACGCGCGACGATTTGAAGCGTATTCTTACAGAACCTAAGAACGCAATTATAAAACAGTTTACAGCTTCTTTTGCCATCGATGATGTAAAAATAGAATTTACAGACGAGGCAATAGATGCAATTGCAGATATGGCAATTCAGCAAAAGACGGGTGCTCGCGGATTGCGCGCAATTGTTGAAAAAATGCTGCTTGATCTTTCGTTTGATGCACCGTCAATTGAAGGCAAAAAGCGGGTTGTAATAACTGCTGACATAGTAAATCAAAAAGAAAAGGCTTCAATTGAATTGATTCCGGCTAAAACAGCTTAAAATAAGATAGCCTCGCCCTTGCGGTGAGGCTTTTTTTATTCAGTTTTACCGGCGTTATGAAGCACTTCGAGCGTTCTTGCCGAAGTTTTATCCCAAGAAAAGCGTTTTACCCATTCTGTGGTTTCTTCCACAATCTTTGCAGCTAAATCTTTATCAGATATAATTTTCTCAATGTCAGCAGAAATTTCTTCTATGTTATCAGAATCAAAATACAAGGGTGAAGGTCCTGCAACTTCAGACAAGCCGCCGGCATTAGAGCATAGCACAGGTATGCCGCATGACATTGCTTCAAGCACTGTAAGAGAAGCACTTTCGCATACAGACGGAATTATACACGCTTCTGCGCACGAGAACAGTTCCGGCAAATTTTTATGCGGAAAATAGCCTGTAAGAATTATATCCGACACATAAGGCGAATCAAGAACAGCTTTATGTACAATAGAAGCATTCTGCCCTTCTGAACCGGCAAGAACAAGCTTGTGCGGAAGCCCCGTTCGCTTCTTAAAAAGGTTGAATGCCTTTATAAGCTCCACATGCTTTTTTTCAGGGTACTGAATCCTTGACGGATAAATCAGGTACGGACGTTTAATTGAAAAAGGCTGAATAAGAACCGCCTCGTTGTTTTCGATTTTACGCGGAAAGAAAAGCGAATGGTCTACACCATTATGAATAATTTCTATTGAGTCAGACGTAACGCCGAAAGCGACCAGCTCTTTTTTGACATACTGGCTCGGTACAATTATCTTTGCAGCGCGGAAAAGAACTTTTTTCAGTTTATACTTAAAGAAAATGTTTCTGTTCTTTTTTAGAACTTCGCTTAAAAGCTCGTTGATGACAAGCACAGAAGGAGTTGAATAACTTACAGGCAGATTCTGCAAACTTGCAGGATAAAGCACGACATCGTATTTCTGCTTTTTTAGAAACCACTTTAAAAACAGCGTATGCCAAAGCTGAACGGCGAACAATGAATCTGGAATATTCAAGCCAAGAAAAGAAAATGAACTTTTAGAAAAATCGTAGACAAAACGGTCTGTTTCCACACCGAAAAGCTCAACTTTGTCATTTTCAGTTTCCGGAAGACTTTTTATAAGCGAATATAAATAAGAGCCGGCACCAGACTGGCGGTGCTCACAGCCGAAAGTATCAATTCCAATACGCATTTGCATCAATTATAGCATAATTTCAGCTTTTATGCTACAGTGATAGCCGATGAGTACATTTATTGATTTGGCAGTGCGCAAAAACCTTGAAGCTGCGCTTGCTAAAAAAGAAATAACGTCGCCGACAGACGTTCAGACAAAGATTATTCCGGCCGTTCTTGAAGGCAAGGACATCATTTTCAGTTCAGAAACCGGCACAGGAAAAACCTACGCCTTTTTGCTGCCGCTTATGACAAAGCTGCTTGACGAAAGGGAAAAGCAGATAGCAGAAAAGATTCAGCCGACACCGCAGCCGCGCATTCTTGTGGTTGCACCGACACATGAGCTTGCTTCGCAGATAAAGCAGGAAGCAGATTTTCTTGCAAAAGCCGAAGGCGATGAAAGGCTCAAGCTGAAGACAATGCTCTGCATCGGTGGCGCTTCAATTACAAGACAAATTGACGCCTTAAAGACCAAGCCGCAAATTATCGCAGGCGGCCCTGCACGGCTGCTTGAGCTTATTCATCTAAAGAAGCTTAAGACGCAGCAAGTCTTTGCCGTGGTTCTTGACGAGGTTGACCGCCTGCTTTCGCCGGAGCTCCGCGATATTACAGTTGATCTTATAAAAGCAATAGATGCTTCGTTTCAGCTTATCGCCTGCTCTGCCACAATAAAGCAGAGCCAGCTTAAAATTCTTGAAGACGCTTCAGGCAAAAAGCTTGAAAACGTGACAATGCCGAAAGAAGACGTGCTCAAGCGCAATATCTCGCACTATGCGCTTCATGCAGAAAGGCGCGACAAGATTGACACGCTGAGAAGCCTTATCGTTGCAGAAAAGCCTGAACGCGTTCTTGTCTTTTCCGCCGAAACCGGCCAGATTGCAAACATCGTGGAAAAACTGCGTTACAAGAAAATTGACTGCATGGGGCTTCATGCCAAGACTGATAAAATAGAGCGCAAGAAGGCTATCGATGATTTCCGTTCGGGAAAGTGCAAAATTCTTGTGACAAGCGACCTTGCGGCACGCGGACTTGACATCGGAAACATAACGCACATCATTCAGATGGATGTGCCGTCGAATGAGGACTTTTTCGTGCACCGCGCCGGGCGCACTGCCAGAGCCGGTAAGACAGGCATAAACATCGTTATCGGCGATGAATATGAGCTCCGCCAGCTTGCAAAGCTTGATAAGAAGCTTGGAATCATCATATATCCGAAAGTGCTTTACGACGGCAAGCTTATGGCACCGCCGCAAGAATAATCTGCAAGATGTCCGGGTCAAGCCCGAACATGACAAGGGTCAAGCCCGAACATGACAGGCATCGCAACAAAATTAAAAGTTTATCGTTCCATATGCAAACGAAAGCTTCCATGCAAATGCAGGGCTGCCGTTATAACCGTTTGCTCTTGTAAATTCACTGCCTTTCATGCCGAATGTTATGACAGGGCCGGTGCTTATCTTAAAGTCTTTCTTAAAAGCATAAGACACCGTGCCCTGCACCATGCCGGACAAGTCAGAAAAGCTTATCAATGAATAAATGCTGCCAGAACAATCTCTTACAAATAAATCTTCTTTTGAAAGCGAAATTGCGGCAAAATGTCTGCCAGCATAAGTGTAAGCATTCTTAAGCTTCATAAAATCAATTTCAGACAAAGACCGCGGCTTTTTTTCGCCAAAACCGTTGAAGAAATATTGTCCCATCAAAGTAACTTTCGGTTCTTTCCATGTATAAGAAAAGCCTGTCGTTGCCTGAAAAACCGGCTTCATATCACAGTATTTCGGCGAGCCTTTTCCATTTTTTGAAAGCGGCTGCCACTGCTCTTCTGTGCCGTAACCGAAAACAAGCTCTGAAAAAGTTGCAACCTTGCCGATACCGCCGGTAAGAGTTGCAACTGCTCGCGGCGTTCTGCCATATTTATACCAAGCGCCAAGCCCTACTTCAAATTTCTTAATAAGAAACTCATACTTAGCGGCAAAAGCCGTATATTTTAAGTCCTTTTTTATATCGAACGCATCTTCATTTTTGTCTTTGCTTTTTCCGGCTGAAAATGCGCTGACGGCACTGCTGTCTTCATCGTCTTTATCAGTCTTAATGTCAGGCAGCACATAGAGCCAGAGACAATTCTGTGTGCCCGGAAAGATTATCTGCGTGCGGAGCGAGATTGCGCCTTCGCGCTGCTCTGTCGGGTTTTCCGGGTCTACAGCCGAAAGATTGATAACATCAGCCGGGCTGAAGAAATAACCCACGCCCCATGTTACTGTATGCTTTCCCAAGCGGAAGAAAACCCTGTCTTTCAGGCTGTAATCCATGAAATATTCGAACCACTTTATCGTATGCTTCCACGCAGGATAAATGTTGTCCTTGTCGCTGTTGAATGGATAAAGCGTCGGCTGCGGAACCTGGAATTTTGCTTTTGCGTAAAACCGGAGATTGTCTTTGGGGCGCACATCAAAGTAAAAATCAGACAAAAGTTTCGGCGTGAAAGTAAAATCTTTAAAACCCTGCTTTACAAATTTAGGGTTTCTGTTTCCGTCTTTATAAGGATCATACCAGAGAAACATGCCGTCAAGCGTAAACGAAAGAGAACAGCCGAAACGGAACACTTTTTCTGCATAAATGTTGCTTATGTCAAAATCAAGCGGTGTCTCGCTTTCTATGGCGTTTCCCTCGTCAATCATTGAATCTGAAAACATGTCATCTTCGCCAGAAAACATGTCATCATCAGAGAAGAATGCATCATCGCCGCCGCCGAACAAAGCGTCATCGTCGTCCATAAAGAACGCATCATCACTGTCCGCTGCAAACAAAGAGAATGCAGCAGACAAAATCAATAAAAGCGAGATTACCTTTTTTTTAGCAAATAAGTTCATTAATTAATTCAACTGTTCCAGATATGCTTTTGTAAAAACTTTGTCAGGTATAGGCGCAAAAGTCAAATCACTTATAACCTGCTGCGTCTGCTCGCCCTTGTTAAGCTCATCTCTGATAAGCGCCTGCGTTGAGACATAGCCGGCCGGCACTTTTGTGTACTTCGGCACAAGAATTGTGCGCATAAGTCTGCCTGAGCCTGAAAAATCTTCCTGCTTTAAGATAAGCGGAATATCCTTGCGGATATAGTAGCGCGACTTTACATAAGACGGCGTATTAGTTGTAGCTTCAAGCGTAACGATTGTAACTTCGTATTTGCCGAGCGTTCCGTCTTTAAGCTCAGTCACCTTGTAGTTTTCGCGCCAATGGTCGTCTGAACGGTTTACGTCGTCAATCTTAACGTCTGAATCGCCGAGCGCTTCTTTAATCGAAGTATGCGTAAATTTACGGCTAATCGGGTCATAAGCCCAGATATTGTCTCCTTCGCGAAGATAGCCCTTGCCCTTATCTGATTCAGGGAAAAGCTGCACGATT
>CADBUT010000248.1 GCA_902797925.1 uncultured Spirochaetaceae bacterium | reverse complement strand
GTTCATTATAGGCGGTCTTATTCTTTACCCCTGTCAGCTCGTCGCGCCGCGCAAGCTCTTTTTCAGTATTCAGTGCTTTGAGCTGCTGTTTTTCTCTTTTGATTTCATCATCAATATTTTCAATGCCAATAATGAAGTGAGTTCCATCTGCAGTTTTTTGGACAGTCATTCTCACATAATGCGTTTTCTTGAATGCTACAATCCGGTAATCTAAATGGCAGCTTTTCTGATTCATAAGAGTGCTGATTACATGATCTCTATTGATAAATCCAAGCACAGAATCACGGTCGCTTTTATGAACTATATTTGAAATATCAATTCGGGAATCTGCAAAAAAGTCACCGCCAGTTTTCTGAACATCAATTGCACCATAAATATTTCTACATTCATAACTGATATAGCTCGAATCGTTTGCATCAACGTAATAGATTACGTCATAATTGACTGCCAGAATTTCTGCAATCTGTGTGAAAGTGACCTGCTTCTTCTGATTTTCACGCCGCATGTTTTCAGCTGTAATTTCATCGTCTATGTCTTTTTCATACAGAACAAAATGCTTATCATCATTGGCACGCATTACCGTGAACTGAAAGTATTTTGGCTGCCCGCCTATCATCAGTCTGTATTTATAAGAATAAGATTTTCTGCCTTCAAGATTTTTTAACATTGCCTCTTTAAGGTGCAGATTCTTTGCAAATTCTCTGTCGTCGGGATGCACATATTTATCAATATTCGCAGAGGTTTCGGCGTAAAAATTCCGGCCTTCAACAGGCACATTCATAGAAGCATATTCCTGACTGGATGAAAACTCCATGAATTCTCCAGTCTCTATATTGATGTAATACATCGCTTCGTAATCTTCTGCAAGACTTCTTGCAATGTTATCGTATATCTCTTTTTCTTTTCGTTCCCCGGCTTCAACATAGGAATGAATCAAGCAGATTCCGATTATAAGTCCCGTAGCATAAGAAGGATACCTGTCATCAAACAACTGGAGAATTAAAAAGAATTCCATCACAAGGCAAGTGAGCCCAACGGCTATGTATCGGGTTTTCTCTCCGCCGGTTGATTTATACGCTAAAAAAAGCATATAAGTTGAAGTTACCAGATAAAGAACAACCTGCAAAATAAAAGCAACATGCCTGCCCGGCTCTATAATATATTCATGCTGTTCATTAAAAGAAAAAATAAAAGGCTTAAAGTTATTGATTATCAAATATATAAGTGCCAGCGTGAACATAGCCCACACCGCATAGAGCAGCGCCTTACTTTTCCGGTTATGCATGTCCAGATATGCAACAATATAGCGTATCCATGTCAGCATTGTTACGAAGATAAAAAGAAAATAAAGGATGCAATCAAAATATAAGACAGGGAACAGCTTTTCTATGTGGTGATGTTCGTACAAAATGCCCCATGCTATATCAACAATGAAGTAACAGGTTGCGGCAATCAGAAAATAGCGGTAGCGGCTAACAGACTTTTGCTCGTTTTTAAGCTTTCCGAACAGTCCTCTTATATTTATAAGAGCTTCCCGGTTTATTATGAGATTAAGTATTAATGCCAGCAGACTTATAATAGAATAGGACATACAGCTAACGCTTCAATTATATCACAGGATATGCTGAAAGTCATTTAGAATGTCGTTCTTGGCCAAACTATGGCAAAACGATTATCTGAATTTCTGCAAGCGCTTTACCATGGCGTTTTCTTCGGCCGTAAAGTCTTTTTCTGAAATTGAAGAAGTTTCGGGCTTATACCATGAAAATTGGCTGAACATATCCGCCCATTTTTGGTTTTTAAATTTATAGCCATGCAGCGCATAAATCGAATTTATCAGATATTGTGCGTATATCTTTGAAACTTCTGTTTTTTTCTGAGTACGGACAAAACTTCCTTCATATATTTCGACAATTTCTTTCGTAAAGTCTTCTTTTGAGAAGGTCTTTACAAAGTCTTCATACGGCGTCATTTTAAAATCTTTCCGATATTCGCCCAATTCTAAAAATTTATGATTATATAAATTATCAAGCACAGGTTCATCTTTTAACAAAAACGGCGTAATCCAATTTATAGGAAAATCGTATCTGTCATAGCCGTTGAGAACTACTTTCCAATTTTCTTTTGGCTTTATATTTTTCAGTTTCCAGATAACTTTTACTTCATCGTTTTTTGCATCATAAAAAACTGAAGCCGGCGGATAAGAACACGAAACACCTTCAAGACGGAAATTTTCAAGATTAAGAACAGACGGCGTTCCGTTATAATGTACATATTCCACAATATATTCTGTATCCATATTTTTAAATGATTCTGTATTTAGCGGCCATAGGTAGATATTCTTTGAATGAAAGATTATTTCTGCACTTTTAATGACATTTGCCCAAGAACTGCCTGTTGTAAGCACGTATTCAAATTCTTGTGCAAAATAGCCTGTGCTATCATGCCAATTAGAAGCTTTGTGATTATATTCGTCTATAACTTCAAGCACTTGTTTGGGAGCAAAGGCCAGTTCGGTTACAAACCAGAAATCGCATTTATCTTCATAATCTTCTGGATTTTCACGTGCGTTTGCAATAAGCTTTCTTGAAAGCGCTTTGCCGTTGCAGGTGCTTTTAAATTTATAGAAATCTTCGATTTTGGCTCTCAATTCAGGCGTGTCATCAATAGACTGGTCTTCACCATGACTTCCGACACCTGTGCGTTCTTCCCATTTTACAGGAAAACCGACCGTAACTTTTTGCGGTTCATCAGTCAGATTTGTAAAATGAAAAGTAACTTTAACATGATCTTCCCAAATTTCAACAACCTCATCTGTCATTTCTATAGCAGTGCTATTTTGAATTACAAAACCGCCAAGAGTCGGGTTTACATATCCATGTCCGTCGTCTGCAAAAACAGAAAACAATGCGCAGATTAAGGCTAATGCAATTAAAAAAGCTTTTTTCATAATTTTCCTCTAATTTACTGCAATCTTACCGCAATGTGATTATATCAAAGCATGAACATAAAAAGGAAGAGCACGCCGCTTTGAAAGCAGCGTGCTCTAGGGCAATAACAAAACGTTTTTAAATTATTTTTCGAGCCGCTTTTTAATCTGCAAGCAAGGCACTGATAGAAGCAATGGTGGCAACACCCGCAGCGACAACAGCAACAGTCGCTGCTTTCTTGGCAACATCACTGCCAGACTCAACTACGATTACCTCCTGTTTTGGCGGCTCGTGGCATCTTGAGGGTTCATAATGCTTTGGTGCAACCCGAACAGTCTTTGGGTCAGGTCTTTTCGGGGCTTTTTTATGGTGATCTATATGATGATGAACAGGTTCTGGATGTCCATGCATTTTATGAGAATATTTTTTTACAGGAACTTTTACTGCCGGCTTCTTGGCAGGAGCTGCTGTAGTTGTGGTTGTTGTCGTAGTAGTTGTTGTTACTACTGTAGTCGTTTTGCTTGTTGCCGGCGGTTGATTAGGCTTTGCGCTTACGCTAAAAGTTGCTGCCACAAACATTAATCCCGCAATTACTGCTGTTTTTGTAATAAATG
>CADBUT010000247.1 GCA_902797925.1 uncultured Spirochaetaceae bacterium | reverse complement strand
TCATTCGCACGACTGGTCAGCGGCACTGGCAACCGTGCTTTTGCGCTTCAACGAGCGGCACGATAACTTTGCGCACACCAAGAGCGTATTCACGATTCACAACCTCGGCTATCAGGGTGTCTATAATAAGCACAACTATTCAATTTTGAGCCTCGACTGGAATCATTTCTATTCATCAGGCCTTGAAGATTATGATCAGATTAACTTCCTCAAATCAGGCTTAATTTCAGCTGATGCATTGACGACAGTTTCGCCGACGTATGCACGTGAAATTCAGACACAGGCGAATGGTTTCAGAATGGACGGAATCTTGCGTGCGCGTTCAAACGATTTGTACGGAATTCTTAACGGCGTTGACACTGATGTTTGGAATCCGTCTAAAGACAAGCTGATTGCAAAGACATACACTGCTAAGACAATCAAGAACAAGGTTGAAAACAAAAAAGCCTTGCAGCAGCGCATGGGGCTTGAAGTAAACCCGGATATTCCTGTAATCGGCATCGTGACAAGGCTTGTAGACCAGAAAGGCGTGGCTGATATTTTTGCACCGGCTTACGGCTGTGCTTATAAGATGTGCGCAGACATGCGCCTGCAGTTTGTCGTGCTCGGTTCAGGCGAAAAATGGTGCGAAGACGAAATCCGCGTTTTGTCAAACAATCTGCCGAATTTCGCCTCATACATAGGCTATGACGAAGCTTTGAGCCACTTGATTGAGGCCGGTTCAGACTTCTTCCTTATGCCGTCTAAGTATGAGCCGTGCGGCTTGAATCAGATGTATTCGCTGCTTTACGGCACATTGCCGATTGTAAGGCGCACAGGCGGCCTTGCAGACACGGTACAGAACTACAACCAGGAAACAGGCGAGGGCACAGGCTTTATTCTTGACAACCTTACGCCGGCCAGCATCTACGACACCGTAGGCTGGGCAATGTACGCTTGGTACAACAAGCCAGAGCATATCGCCAAGATGCGCGAGCGCGGCATGAAGCAGAAATTCGGTTGGGATGTTTCGGCAAAGAAATATCTTGAAATTTACGAAAAACTCTTAAAATAAAACTACAGGAAGACGCTTTTTTTAAGGCGTCTTTTTGTTTATAAAAGGATTTTTTATGCTTAAATATTTCATCAAAATGTTAAAAGCTCTCAATGCGAATTCTCATCCGGGCGAGCTTGCACATGCGTTCGCTTTCGGAATGCTGCTCGGCTTTTTGCCGAAGAATTCAGCATTATGGTACATAATCTTCATTATTTCGCTTTTCTTAAGAATCAACAAAGGATTCTTCTTTCTTTCGATTATTCTCGGCTCGCTTCTTGCGCCGCTTTTTGACCCGCTGTTTGACAACATCGGCTATTTTGTGCTTACGCTGCCGCAGCTTTCAAGCTTGTTCAGGTCTTGGCTCGACACGCCGTTCGTAGCTTTTACAAGATTCAACAACACGATTGTGGCCGGTTCTTTAGTCTTTTCGATTATAGCGTATATTCCGTTCTATATTCTTGCGCGCCTGTTCGTTTCGCTTTGGCGCAAGACTTTGCAGCCGATGCTTGCGAGAAACCCGGTCGTAAAGGCTTTTATGAAGATTCCGCTTGTAAGAACAATCGCAAAAGCGGTGCAAAAGGCAAAATTGGGCTAACAGGAGCAATAAAATGGCAAAAATACCTTCAGTTTTTGACGACACTTTTAACGAAAAATCATACGAGCGGAAAATCTCAGATAAGATTTATGTTCCTGCTGACAATGAATTTGTAAGGTCTTTATATGAGCAGTCTGAAGACGGCATACTTACATTGAAAAAAGACCTTGCGCTTTCAAAGAAAGACGAAAAACGCCTCAAGCTTATCTCAAAGCAGATGAAGAAGCAGAAAGGGCGCATCAAATTCCTGCCGATTATTCTGCTGGTTGCGTTCATCTTCGCAATTTTCAGCATTGTAATTGCGTTCAAGAACCCGATTTTGAAGGCCGTGCTTATAAAGGCTGGCGAAAGTGCCGCCGGCGCTAAATGTGAAATTGAAACCGTAGACTTGCGGCTGCTCGATTCAAAGCTGACGCTTAAAGGTGTGACAGTTGCAAACAAAAAAGAGCCTATGAAAAATCTTGCGGAAGTTTCAAACCTCGTGCTTGATTTTGATTTGGTTCAGCTTCTCAAAGGCCGCATGGTTGCAGATGAGCTTGCGGTTGAAGGCATTCAGATTGGAACAGCCAGAACAACTTCCGGCGCGCTGCCTGAAAAAGAGAAGAAAAATAAAGAAGTCAAGGAAACCAAGCCTGAAGATATTGCGCTTTCAGTCTCGAACTTCGTGCAGCAGCAGACAGGCCTTTCAAAAGAGGGCATAACAGAAGTATTTTCGCAGTTCAACCCTGAAACTGTCGTAAAATCAGTTTATGACCAGATGAGCTCGCCTGAAGTTATTAAAAACCTTGAGCC
>CADBUT010000246.1 GCA_902797925.1 uncultured Spirochaetaceae bacterium | reverse complement strand
TTATAAAAATTACACTTTTTTCAGTTTGTGTCAACAAACAAAACAGCCGTTCCTCAAGCTTGTTTTTCTTGACGAGTTACATAATCGGCTTTATCATAAATTTGCAAAATTTAAAAAATTCGAACCTATTAGTTATATTAATGCTCAATTGTCAGCAATTTGTCGCTTCTTTGGTCTGGCGGCAAGAGGAGTTTTCATGTTTATAAACAATATTCGGATGAAGCCAAAATTAATTGGCGGATTTTTGCTGGTTGCACTCCTTTTTGGTCTTATTCTGGGTTACTCAGTTTCGGTGATGGGAACAATAACCAAAAGCTTTGTGAATAATACCGGTAATTTTGAAAGGCTCATAGTTGTGCCAAAAGAATTGCAGATTCAGGTTAAACAGCTGCTTATTATATTGAACACAGCCAAAATCGATCAGAATGCAGATTATTCAGAAATTAATAAGATAAAGAACAGAGCTTCTGTTGTACGTGACAATATTGACCGGCAGTTTATTATTTTGAACGATGCAAAACTGCCTTACAAGGTTGAAGGCGTTGTTCAGGAACGCAAAAAAGAAATAGAACTTCTTAATACAAACTTGGATAAGCTTTTGTCGCTGTCAACAAACGGCGCACAGGCTAAAGAAGTTTCAAGTTTATATGCTTCTGTTATGTCAGCCGGAAATCAGATTGACAATGATCTGGCTGTACTTCACGATGAAATAACTGCGTATGCAAACGAACAGATTGCCGAAACAAATTCAAGCTCAAACAGGCTTATTATAACTACAATTATTCTTGGAGTTTTGTCGCTGCTTTTTTCTGTCATTGTCGGCATGATTGTTGCGCTGACGATTGCGACGCCGCTCAACGCATTTCTTAGGGCACTTCAAAAAATTTCCGACGGAAACCTTGTCCAGGACAGTGCTATGCTGGAAGCAGAGCGCAAAATCTCTGACCGCAAAGACGAAATCGGCTTGATGGGCAATGCGCTTGGTGTTCTTGCTTCTTCTGTAAGCGAAGTTGCGGCTTCTATTATTGAGGCAAGCAATCAGGTTGCAAGCGGAAGCCGCGAAATCAGCACGACAAGCCAGAATGTTTCTTCGGGTGCGTCTACCCAGGCTGCATCTACAGAGGAAATTTCTTCAACAATGGAACAGATGGCTTCTAACATAAGACAGAATGCAGACAACGCAATGGCTACAGCAAGCATAGCCGAAAAAACCGTTGAATCCAGTATTAAAGGCGGTGAGGCTGTCGCAAAAACAGTTGAAGCCATGAAGAGCATTGCCGCAAAAATTGCAATTATCGAAGATATTGCGTCGCAGACAAATCTGCTTGCGCTTAACGCGGCAATTGAAGCGGCACGTGCCGGCGAGGCGGGCCGCGGTTTTGCCGTTGTTGCAAGCGAGGTCAGAAAACTCGCCGAGCGCAGCCAGATTGCCGCAACAGAAATCAGCGAACTTTCGCAGTCAAGCGTTACAATTGCCGAAGAAAGCGGTACTCTTATTTCGTCTGTCATTCCGGATATTCAGAAAACTGCTGAGCTTGTGCAGGAAATTACATCGGCGAGCCGAGAGCAGGACGTTGGTGCACAGCAGATAAACAAGGCAATCCTCCAGATGGATTCTGTAACCCAGCAGAATGCTTCTGTTTCAGAAGAGCTTGCGTCTATGGCAGCAGAGCTTTCTTCACAGGCACAGGTGCTTCAGAACAGTGTGCAGTTCTTTAAGATTGACGAAAGCTCGGCAAAAAAAACTGCATCGCAGCCCAAGTTCCTTATGCCGCCAGAATCTGTGCTTGAAGAGGCTTTGAAAGAGCCTGAACCAGTTGAAAGCGTAAATGTCAGCTTCAAAAAGCAGTTTACGCCGCCGCCTGCTCAGCCTGAAAAAAACTTTGACGACGATTTGTTCGAGCCGGCGGCAGGTGCTGCTGATTTTGCATCTTCGGCAGCTTCTACGTCTTTCAGTAACGACGAATACAGGCCGCAAATCAGCTCAAGCATTTCTGACGCCGATTTTGAAGAATTCTAAAGTCGCCAAAAAACATAAAAAAAGCAGCCGCAATTTGCAGCTGCTTTTTTTGTCTGTCGCGTTTTACACTTCGGCGAGGAAGTACTTCTTCTTGCCGCGGCGGAAGATTATGACCTTGCCTTCAAGCGCCATATCTTTTGTGATGATTTTTGTCTCATCGTTGACTGGCTCGCCGTTAATCTGAACGGCGTTGTTCTTGATGAATTCGCGGGCTTCGCGTTTTGAAGAAGCCATGCCGTTGTTCACAAGAACGTCAACAAGCGGAAGTTCTTCCGTATATTTGAAAGTCGGCACGCCTTTCATGCCGGTCAGAATGTCTTTTACGGCAAGACCTTTGAAATCGCCGGCAAAAAGCTTTTCACTTACGGCTACGGCGTTGTCTGCTTCAGCCTTGCCGTGAATGTCTTTGACAATCTGCCAGGCCAAAGTCTTCTGGGCAATGCGCTTT
>CADBUT010000245.1 GCA_902797925.1 uncultured Spirochaetaceae bacterium | reverse complement strand
TCTGTCCTGAACGCCGTTTACCCATGGGTATTCAGCTTCAATCTGAACGAAAGCTGCGTCTTTAGAAATGTCAAAGTCGAATTTCTTTGGTGTCTTTCTAATTTCAACAGGCTTTGCACCAGTTACAGATTCCTTAACGCGCTCAAACTTGAATGTTGTACCAGTCTTGTTAGCCTTGCCATAAGCAAACTGCATTACAAGGTTTCCGCGGCATGGGTTCTTAAGAACACCACGGAAATGGCCTTCAATAGGAACGTTTGCCTTGATATCTGTAAGTGTCCAGTCTTTATCTTCCTGAAGAACTGTCCAATAGCTTGCGTTTGCGCTGTTGTCAACAAGGTTCATCATCAAAGAGTCGATGTCAATTGGCGAAATCAGTTTGAAATAAACATCGATGATGTCGCCTTTCTTTGGCCTGTTTGTCTTGATAAGCGGTGTCCAGTTTGCAACTTCCTGGAAATCTGTCTTACCAGCTTCAGCATACTGGTTCGGAACTATTTTCAGCTCTGTACAAGCATCATATACGTCAAGAACGTAGTATGTCGGGTCAGCTGCAGGTGCTGCAGCCTTTTTGTCTTTTGCCTTCTTTTTTGGTGCTGCAAAAATAGATGCGGTCATTGCAGCAAGCAACAAAACAGCAATAGAAACTTTAAATAACTTTTTCATTTAATCCTCCTACGATTAACTGAATCTTTAATTATTCTAGCACCTTTTGGCAAATATGCAATTTTTTTGTTGTGAAATTTCATTTCTCTAATGCAATTTTAATCCGCTATAGGGAGAAGCACCTAACTCTATTGTTTATTCTGTAAGGTTTTGCTAAAATCAAGTCATGAAAATCGATACAAAATGCCTTCATTCAGGCTACACACCGAAAGACGGTGAACCATGCACAATTCCAATCGTACAGAGCACGACATACCGTTATCACTCATGCAATGCGGTTGCAGATATTTTTGATGACCCGACTCTAGGCGCCATTTATTCGCGGTTCTATAACCCGACATGTGACGCTGTTGAGAAAAAAATAGCAGACATGGAAGGCGGCGCAGGCTGTATGCTTACTTCAAGCGGCCAAGCTGCAAGCCTTCTTTCTGTGCTGAATCTCTGCTGCGCCGGCGACAGCTTTATAGCTTCAACCAGTATTTACGGCGGCACTATCAACCTTTTCGGCTTTACCTTAAAAAAGCTCGGAATTGAATGTATCTGGGTTGACCCGGAATCAAGCTACGATGAGATTCTGTCAAAATTCAAGCCGAACACAAAATGCGTATTCGGCGAAACAATTGCGAACCCGGCTCTTACAGTGTTTGACTTTGAAAAATGGGCAAAAGCCGCGCACGCAAAGAAAGTACCGCTGATTATCGACAACACTTTTGCAACGCCGGTGCTCTGCCGCCCGATTGAATGGGGCGCAGACATTGTGGTTCATTCAACCACAAAATACATGGACGGCCACGCTGTACAGGGCGGCGGCGCAATCGTAGATTCAGGCAACTTTGACTGGGCAAAAGTCTATAAAGAAACAGGCAATTTCGCTGATTTTGTAGAGCCTGACGAAAGCTACCACGGCCTTAAATATGTGGAAAAATACGGAAAAATGGCGTATATCATCAAAGCAAGATGCCAGCTCATGCGCGACTTCGGCTGTTACCCGGCCGCACAGAGCGCATTCTATCTGAATCTCGGGCTTGAGACGCTGCCGCTCAGAATGGAAAGAGTCTGCAAAACAGGCCTTGCCGTTGCGGAACATTTTGCAAAATCAGATAAAATCTTAAGCGTTAGCTACCCCGGCATGAAAGGCGACAAATTCTACGAACGCGCCAAGAAATATCTGCCGGACGGCTGCTGCGGCGTAGTTTCAATCAGCATAAAAGGCGGGAAAGCTGCCGCCATGCGCTTTATGGACGCATTAAAGCTTGCTTCTGACGAAGTGCATGTTGCAGACATTAGAACCTGCGTGCTGCACCCGGCAAGCGCAACACACAGGCAGCTTTCAGACGAGCAGCTCAAGGCGGCCGGTATTGACGGCGGCATGGTGCGCTTCTCTTGCGGTCTTGAAAACATCGAAGACATAATCGCCGACATAGACCGTGGCTTGGCTGCCATTTAACGCTGACAGAAGGCTGCCCAGGGAAAGGGCGGCCTTTTTTATTCAGTTTTACCCTTACATAACAGGCTGAATTTTCCGATTCTTTAAAAGTAAATACAACCGCAAAATACAATTAACAAGGACTATTATTCGTATGACGCATTTCAATTCTGTAAAGAAAGCTGTCGCTCAGGCAGTTTTAATTTTTCTGTCAATTTTTATGATTATTGGCTGCGCGACAACATCTTCTGGCGACAAAAAAACGCAGGGTACGCAGAAAAAGCACATATCGTCGGCAGTTTTCAGCCAGTACGGTTTCAGACTTGTGGAACAAAAACAGATTGAAATGATTAGCGGCACAGCATATATTCTTGAGCACATAAAAAGCGGTGCGCAAGTCTATTACATTGACAACAACGACAAAAACTTAAGCTTTAACATTTCAGTTTCTACACCGCCAGAAACAGACAACGGTGCAAACCATGTTCTTGAACACATGACGCTGTCGTCTACACGCTCTTACCCAGGCAAAGAAGTATTTTTCGGGGCTTCAAACACAACGCTGAACACATATATGAATGCACAGACTGCCGCAACATACATTCAGTTTCCGTTTTCGACAACTGATGAACGCCAGTTCAAGCAGCTTGCAGACTATTATCTTTCGGCAGTTTACGAACCGACTCTCGACGACTTTATTTTTATGCGTGAAGGCTTCCGCTACGAGCTGCCGACAAAAGATTCTCCGCTTACAATAAACGGAATTGTCTATAACGAGATGAAAGGCGCAAATGCAAACATCTTAAGACAGGCAAATTCTTTAATGAGAGAATCTCTCTTTCCGGACACAGTTGTAAAAAATGATTCAGCCGGAAGGACAGAGACAATACCGACATTAACTGTAGAAGACATAAGAAAATACCACAAAAAATATTTTGTACCGTCAAATTCGATTATTGGCATTTACGGCGATCTGGATATTGCCTCTTTCTTAGAGTTTCTTGACAAGAGCTGGCTTTCAAAATACGAAAAATCAATTCCGCTCGTAAAAATTCCTGAACAGAAGCCGTTTTCTAAGCCAAAATCTGTAT
This sequence comes from uncultured Spirochaetaceae bacterium, assembly GCA_902797925.1. Lineage (GTDB taxonomy): Bacteria > Spirochaetota > Spirochaetia > Treponematales > Treponemataceae > UBA1240. The sequence goes on along the minus strand of CADBUT010000245.1, from coordinate 1,657 downwards.
ACAGAAATTTTCCTGTGACAGCATCTTCTAATGCCGGCGGCAGGGCTGTAATTTCAAAAGGCTACGCGCTTACAGGCGTCGGAGACAAAGAGATGCCGGCTCTTATGCTTTTGATTAACATTCTCAACAACGACAATTCTCCGCTGATGAAAGCACTTGATGAGTCTAATCTTGCAGACCACTATTTTATCAACGTATCTATGGCTACACGCCAGCCGCAGTTTGAAATTACGGCACAGAATATTTCACCTGAAAAGGCAAGCACTTTTGAGCATATCGTGGTTAAAGCATTAAAGCAGATTGCGGCAGAAGGTGTTGCTCCTGATTTGTTCAATTCAGTTAAGGCAGACTTTTATGCCGGTGCGGTGCTTGCAAGAGAAAACACACAAATCGGACGTGATATTCTTGAAAGCATGGCCGTAGGCGAAATGTCAATCGGCTCTAAATATGCTATTGCAACCTCTAATTACGACGTACAGAACGTAACAATGCAGCACATTTCAAAGATGGTTGACCGCTTCCTCGTAAACAACAACCACAGCGTGCTTGTAATTGTTGATCCGAAACCTGGTCTCGCCGAGGAACAGGAAAAAGCCGAGCGCGACAGACTTGCAAAGCTTAAGGCATCTATGTCAGCCTCGCAGATCAACGCTCTTGTAACACAGACTTCGGCATTTAATTCCTGGCTTAAGAGCGAAGACAAAAAAGGACAGGAGAGCGTCAAGAAGCTTCAGGTGCTTACGCCGGAAAATCTTGATACAGATATTGAGCCTGCCAGAATAAAAGAAGAAACTTGGGACAATGTACGCCATATTCACTCTTATGTAAAAGGTCCGGCACTCCGCACAACTTTTTATCTGAATCTATCTGACTTGACGCCGGAAGAGCTGCATTACGCAAGTCTTTACATGACTTTGACAGGTGAGCTTGGCGCAGGCACAATGACAGAAGAACAGGTTGACTACCAGCTTAGTATGCTTGTTTTGGGCTTGAACACAACTGTTGAGCCGTTCTACACAAGCTACGACAGAAAGAATTCATACCCGGTTATGAATTTAAGCTGGTATTCTGAGCTTAAAAACGCAAGAAAAGCCGAGCAGCTTGTATCGACAATTCTCTACGACACAATTCTTGACCCTTCGCGCATAAAGGTTCTTATTTCAATGGAAAAGGCACGCGCCGACAGAAACTTGCAGACAAATGCGGTTTATTACGCTTTAAGCAGAGCCGGTGCGGCATGTGCGCAAAGTTACGCACTTTATGACCATCTTGCAGGCATTCCATATTATCAGTTTATTCAAAAAGCATATAAAGAAGTAAGCAAAAATCCTTCTGTTATAATCGAAAAAATGCTCGCCGTAAGAGACAAGATGCTTGTCGCAAATTCGCCAATAATTATTACAGCCGGTATCAATTCTGAAGAAGCTTCAAATGCAGGCAAAGTAATTACAAAGCGCCTCGGCAGCTATAATGGAAAATCAAACACAAACTATACTGCAATCAGCCAGCCTGCCAAAAAGACAGCATTTGTAATCAAAGACTCTGTAAGCTACGCTGCCTCTGCACAAACTATTCCAGTAGAAAAGCTTCAGGCTTTTTCGCTTGCTTCGGATATTCTCTCAAACGAATACTACATTCCGAAAATCAGGCTTGAGGG
>CADBUT010000244.1 GCA_902797925.1 uncultured Spirochaetaceae bacterium | reverse complement strand
GATGAAGAAAGTGCTTTTTTGCGCGCTGAACGCCAGATATAACCACACAAACCTTGCGATAAGAAGCCTCTGCACATACGGCGCGAAGCAGCTTAAAGAGCGCGGCCTTGACGGCAAGCTTGAACTTCGCGTAAAAGAGCAGAGCATAAACCAAAGCGCAGAAGAAATAATCCGAAGCATTGCGGAAGCTTTTGACGGCGCAGAGCCAGATTTACTGCTATTTTCTGTCTATATATGGAATTGCAGTCTTACTTACACCGTTGCCGAAGCAATAAAGCAGATTTTTCCAGAAATGATAATCGGCTTCGGCGGGCCGGAAGTCTCTTATCAGAGCAACGCAGTCTTTGAAAAATGCGGTGCGCCGTCTTTCATCATCAAGGGCGAAGGCGAGCGGCCTGTCGCAGATATTCTGCTAAAGCGTGCGGAAACTGAAAGCGACGGCTTCGTTGACGCGCTTTCTTCTGTTAAAGGGCTTTTTTTTAGAGACGGCAGCTTTTCCGGCGATTTTCTGCCTGTGCCGCTCGAAGATATTCCGTTTGTTTATGCGAATGCGCCGTTTGAAGAGCGGGCAGACATTAAAGACTGCATCGTCTACTACGAATCTTCGCGCGGCTGCCCTTTCAACTGCGCTTACTGCCTTTCTTCTATAGACAAGAAAGTGCGCACGCTGCCGCTTGAGCGCGTTCTTGCAGAAATTGCCTATTTTATGGCCGAAGGTTTCAGGCTGATAAAATTTGTTGACAGAACCTTTAACCTAAAGCCAAGCCACTATCTTAAAATCTGGCAATATATCATCGAAAACCACAACGGCAAAACAGCTTTTCACTTTGAGATAGAAGCGCGCAATTTGTGCCAAGAATCTTTTGAATTGCTGGCAAAAGCACCGGCCGGTGCGATTCAATTTGAAGTAGGCATTCAAAGCACGAACCCGGAAACGCTAAAAGCGGTGAACCGTTCTCCCGATGTTGAATCAATTGCCAGAAACATCCGGCGCATTCCGAAAAATATTCACGTGCATCTTGATTTGATTGCAGGTCTGCCAAAAGAAAATCTGATTTCTTTCGGGCATTCTTACGATTATGTTGCAGCACTCAAAGGCGAACAGTTGCAGCTCGGCTTCTTGAAGGTGCTTTCGGGTGCACCGATTGCGGACACAACAAAAGAGCCGGGCTGGCAGTTTATGCACATTCCGCCGTATGAAGTGCTGCAAACGCCCGCCCTGCCCTACAGAGATATTCTGCTTTTAAAAGATGTTGAAACGCTTACCGGCATTTTCTACAACAGCCCGGATTTCCGCTTTACAATCAGGTTTTTAACTGATTCAACATCGCTTTTCTGCTTTTTCTTTGAATTTGCACACTTTATCAACAAAAACAGGGGCGGCGTTCAGCTTTTGAGGAAGACCGCAGACTGGTTCGCACTGCTTGCGGAATTCATTCCGATTTATTTCAGCGTTTCTTACAAGATATCGCCGCGCATTGCAGCTGAATTCTATGCAGCGGGCGCGGCTGTAACAAACGCACAGACAGAAGAAGAGCTGCAACTCACAGCGCTATATGCGCTTGAATTCTTGCGCTTCGACTATATCCGCCGCGCAAAGACAAGCACATTTGCGCCCTGGTATGTAAGCCGCTACGACAAAAATGCCCACGCCGAAGCTCTGCACAAGCACACAAAAGTTATCAGCACGCGCATAAGCTACGCCTGCTCAGAATATGAAGAATTCCTCATAAATCCGTTGAGCGATAGCGTTCCGCCTGAACCGGAGCACACCAAGATTCTTTTTCTTTATGCGGGCAAAGAAAAGCACCTGTCTAAAAATTACACAACCGCAGAAAGTACAAGATTTATCATTCTTTAAATTTGTCTTTTTTTCAAAGCTGATATAAACTATTTATAAAGCATTAGCAATGCTCAACAGGAGAAATTAATGAGATTAGTTACACGCTCTGACTTTGACGGCTTGGTCTGCGGTGCGCTTCTTAAAACATTAGGCATCATCGACACATGGACTTTTGTACACCCTAAAGATATACAGGACGGAAAATTTCCGATAGCACAAAACGACGTTCTGGCAAATGTTCCTTACATGCAGGGCTGCGGCATGTGGTTTGACCACCACTCATCTGAATTCAGCCAGGCACATAAAGTTGAAATTCCAGGGCGCTGCGAGCTTGCACCATCTTGTGCGCGCGTAATCTACGAATATTACGGCGGCGACGAAAAACTGCCAAACTACAAAGAACTTGTTGCAGCTTGCGACAAAGTTGATTCAGGTCAGCTTACGGCAGACGAAATCCACAACCCGAAAGGCGGCATCTTGCTCGGCTTTATAATGGATCCGCGCACAGGCTTAGGCCGTTTCAGAGACTTTAAGGTTTCTAACCTTGCATTGATGGAAAAACTTTTGAGCGAATGTGCAGTCAAAACACCTGAAGAAATTCTTGAACTGCCGGACGTAAAAGAGCGCATCGAATGCTACAACGAGCAGACCGAGCTTTTTGACAAAATGCTCAAAGAGCACACACGCACTGAAGGCAATGTAATCATCACAGACTTGCGCAACGTTTCTACGATAAACGCCGGAAACCGCTTCTACATTTACAGCTTGTACCCTGAGCAGAATGTTTCAATGTGGATTGTAGACGGCAGAAACAAGCAGAACGTTTCTATCGCCATCGGCTACAGCGTCTTGAACAGAACTTGCAAGACAGACATCGGCGCATTGTGCGCTTCTTATGGCGGCGGCGGCCATCATCAGGTTGGCACTTGCCAGATTGACTACAAAGACGCTGACAAGGTCATCGCCAAAATCAGCAAGAAGCTCAACACGCAGCGCAAGAAGAAGTTCCTCTTCTTTTAGAATGTCATTCCGAACTTGTTTCGGAATCTCAGCACTATAGCTAGTGCAGATGCTGAGCTGAAAGCCGCTGAAGGCTAATAAATTCGGCATGACAGAACTGTTTAGCCAACAAACAAAAAAAAAGCCGGTTCAAAACCGGCTTTTTTTTGGCGCTAATCTTATCTAGCGTATTCGATAATTCGTGTCTCGCGAATCATCGTTATTTTTATGCGGCCAGGATAGCGCAAATCAGTTTCAATCTGCTTTGCGATTGAGCGCGCCAAATCCTTAACTTCAATGTCAGGAATCTTTTCGTTGTTTACAAGCACGCGCAATTCGCGGCCAGCCTGAATTGCATAAGCCTTTTCAACACCGTTGAAGCCTTCCGCAATCTGCTCAAGGTTTTCAAGACGCTTAACGTAATTATCCATTGTTTCGCGTCTGGCACCTGGGCGGGCAGCCGAAATAGCGTCTGCAATCTGAACGATTACAGCCTCAATGCTCGTAGGCTCAATGTCGTTATGATGTGCACCGACAGCGTTTATAACGCGCGGGTCTTCGCCCATGCGGCGCACCAAATCCATGCCGACTTCTGCGTGGTTCTGGTCAGAATCAGTTTCTGCACCTTTGCCGATATCATGAAGCACGGCGGCACGTTTTGCAAGGTTCCTGTCCGCACCAACTTCGGCGGCAAGAATTCCTGCAATGGCGGCAACTTCTTTTGAATGCACAAGCACGTTCTGGCCATAGCTCGTTCTGAAGTAAAGCCGGCCAAGAGCACGCACACCGTCTTGGTTGATGTTGTTTATGCCAAGCTCAAAGAGAACACGCTCGCCCTCTTCGTAAATCTTCTGCTGAATTTCGCGCGTAACTTTCTGAACGACTTCCTCGATGCGTGCCGGATGAATACGGCCGTCTGTGATAAGGCGTTCAAGAGAAGCTTTTGCAATTTCTTTTCTAACAGGGTCAAAGCATGAAATAACGACAGCTTCAGGCGTATCATCAATGATGATGTCAACGCCTGTCAAAGTTTCAAGCGTACGTATGTTGCGGCCTTCGCGGCCGATAATGCGGCCCTTCATCTCATCACTTGGAAGAGATACGGTTGCAACAGTAATGTCACCCGTAACTTCAGGTGCTATGCGCTGAATCGTAGCAACAAGGATGTCCCTTGCTTTTTTCTCAGCCGAAAGTTGCGCTTCCTGCTCCACTTTATTAAGAAGAACCTGCGCATCTCTTTTGGCATCGTTCTCTAAATCCTTGATAATCAAGGTTTTAGCTTCTTCCGCCGTCAAGCCGGAAATCCGTTCAAGCTCCTGCCGGTACTTTTCCTCTTCGTTAGAAAGAGTCTCTTCCCGTGCAAAAATCGCTTTTTCGCGCTCTACGAACTCGCTTTCCTGCTTATCCAACGCAAATACACGCTTTTCCAGAGCTTCTTCTTTCTGAAGAATTCTGCGCTCCTGACGCTGCAACTCACTGCGGCGTTCTCGGTTTTCCCGCTCCTGCTGATTGCGTTCCCGAATTAGTTGATCTTTCGCTTCTAATAAAATTTCTTTTTTTTGAGCTTCTGCTTCCTTTATAGCATCTTGCTTTACACGTTCTGCCCTTTGTTCAGACGCAGATAGTTGAAATCTGGCATACAGCCAGCGAATAATCCATCCAAGAATAACACCAGCCAGCAGGAGGACTAAACATATTATGGTTTCTTTCATGAACCATACCTCCAAACTAACTAATCAGCATATAGGATAACACATGGAGTGAGCATTGTCAAACAGATACTCTACATATATATGGAAGTTTTTTATCCATTATTTGCATTTGATTTTTGCGGAAAGCTGTTCCGTCATGTCCGTCGGACAGTTCGCATGATAAGACATGAGGCAGAACGCGCCTGTATATGTTTCTGTGCTTATTTTTCTGTGTCTGCACCGGCAGAGCTTTCACAGACGATGGAATATGAGAGGGTAAATTCTTCGTTTTCTACAAGTGACATGAATTTTGCCTTTATAGACTCAATTCTGGCGTCTCTTTTTTCAACGGATGTTCCGGCAAAGAGAACAAGTCTTTTTAGAGGTGCATATACTGTGCTTATATCTGAATTAGCCAGATACGGCGAAACTGCCTTGCTCAATAATTCAGAAGCAAACAAAGATTCATCAAACGCAGCCACAGTCTTATTCTTAGCAGCAGCAGAAAAAATAACGACACACTGCGGCATATTGTTGCACACATTCATTTTCATAAGATAAATAATCATGCGCAAAAATTCCGGGCGTGAAGGCGGATTTAGCTGCATGTATTTTTGAAGCTCAATAACAACAGAGCAGTCAAAATCATTGTCAACCTCAAAACCGTCTTCTGTAAGCGGAACTAATTTACCGGTGTCGATGAGTTCAACAAAAGCTTCAAGCATAATAGGGTCAAACTGCGTGCCGGAATTTCTCAAAAGCTCATCGCGGACTTTTTCATCAGAAAGTCTGGTTCTGTAAACTCTGTTACTTGTCATTACATCGTAAGTGTCTGCTATACAGAGGATTCTTGCAACTTCCGGAATTTCGGTAGCACGCAGCCCGTCAGGATAGCCTTCGCCGTCATAGCGTTCATGGTGATAGCGCACTGCATCGCCAAGACCTTCAAGGTTTCCTACATAATTCAAAAGCTGTGCACCAATAACAGTGTGCTGGCGCATAAGCAGATATTCATCATCAGAGAGCTTGCCGCTTTTATTCAGAATAAGATCCGGAATACCGATTTTGCCGATATCATGCATTAAGCCCATAAAATAGATATTGTCCACATATTCCTGATTTTTGCCTAAAGCTTTTGCAAGCATAGAAGCATAAACTGCAACCCTGTAACTGTGGCCGCCTGTATATTTGTCTTTTGCATCAATAACACCGGCAATAGTCTGTATTGTTTTGAGCGTTACCGCGTCTTTCTGTCTGAACTGCGCCTCAAAGTTTCTTATAAAGTCATGAAGCCCCTGAATAATTGACATGAACAGAAAGAACAGGAACGAAACGCTAAGAAATGTTCCCGGAGGAAACGGATTTGCAGAGAGCGTCTCTGAAGCTATCTCGATAAGAGCTGCAAGCGTAACAACAAGAAGCCCTATTGCAGAAATGCTGTACTTCTTCACATTGCCCCGGAATACTTCGATTATAGTTGTTGCAAAAAGCGTAAAAGAACCGGCACCAATTCCAATGATTATAAAAGTCAAGCCCGAAAACATATCTGCTTTTTTAAATGCAAACAGGCCGATCAGCGTAAGACAGACAGCAACAAGATATGTGTTTACGATATTGTACAGTACCGTATAGCGTTTTTTCTGAATGCAGTTCCAATAAGTAAAAACCGGTATGCTCATAAGGCACAGAAACACAATCACCAGAACACCCGGCACAGACGGTATCTTAAAAAGAAGAGGCCGCAAACGGCTTTCGCAGATTCCCCAGGAAGCAACACCAATCATGCCAAAAGACAGATAAATTAAGTTTGAATAATAATGCAGTTTGGTACGCAGAACAATACAGGCAATAAGCAGGAAAAAGCCCATAGAAAAAATTATGACATTTATAACAAAAGAAAAGCTGTTGCTGTCAATTTCGGTAAACCATAAAGCGGCAGAACTTCCGATTTTTACTTCATTCAAAAAGCCCGAATACTGCGACGAGCAGAACATTTCTATAACTATGAGTTTTCCAGAATCTTCGGGAGTAAGCTCAACAAAAATGTTTGTACTCGGCGGATCAATGGCAAAATAATGCAGTTTTTCGGCGGTATACATCTGACGTAGTATTCCGCCTATGTATATGTACATATTCTGGCGCGAGCTGCGCGTTAAAAGACATTCATGCTCGGCAATGTGCATGGGCAGCCTCTTTTCAAGCACAACCCTAGCATTTGGGGCAAGCTTAAGTCTCTGCGGAAGATTTACGGTAAACGGTTCTTTTCCGTCTATTGTAATCTTCCAGTTGTTGTTTAGCTGCTGCACATAAAGGTGTCTTTCATAAGTTTCATCATTAGGTCCGAAAATTTCGCATAATAAAAAGATTAGAATACAGGAAGCACAAATAAAAACAGAGATAGAAAGTATTATTTTTGAAAAAAATTCATCTTTCAACACATTTTTCATATAGGTATATATTAAATCCTAATAATTTTTATTGATACATATTTAAAGTAAAATTTTATACAATTTTTGCCCTTATTCGCCTGACAAAGCGATAACCGGATCAAGCTTTGACGCGCGTATTGCAGGCCACAGCCCGAAAAATATTCCGACGAACATAGAGAACACAAAGGCTATAATACAGGCATTTATGTTCACTATAAACGAAGAACCTTTTACATATTCCACGGCAAAGCTTATAAGCACACCAATTATAATGCCGATTGCACCGCCTATGAGCGTTATGCTTGCAGACTCAACCAGAAACTGCCGTCTTATGTCGAAAGGCGATGCCCCTAAAGCTTTGCGGATACCGATTTCCTGCTTGCGTTCGGTTACAGTAACAATCATTATGTTCATAATGCCGATGCCGCCAACCAAAAGCGAAATTGCCGCAATGCCTGCGAGCATTACGCTGAGCGAGTTTGTGATTTCGCTCATCTGGTCAATCATTGTCTGCATAGAAGACACATTGACTGAATAAGTTGAGCCTGTTTTGGCAGTGCAGTATTCGGTTATATCTGTAACAAGAGCCGGCGTCTTATCTGCGGCAACAGCCTGAACTATAACAGACGCTGCCGGCGGATTTGGCGAAATCTTTTTTGAGTAAAATCCGCGCGGAACAAATGCCGCGCCGTTTTCCATGCCGGTTGTCTGCTCTGCAAGCACGCCGCATACCACAAAGCCGAAGGAAATGTTGTTACTGACTACAATTACATGGCTGCCAACCGCGTCGCCTTTTGGAAAGAGCGACTCTGCTGTAGCATGGTTCAAAATTATTTTCTGCATACCTTCTTCGTTGTCTGTTACATTGAAGAAAGAGCCTGATTCAAGGTAAAAATTGTACGCTTCAAGATAGCCGGTTTCTATTGCGGCGCAGTTTATGCTTGAGCTTGTGTCGTCAATTGCGATTGTTGCGCTGAAGCTGTTTTTGTACCAGACGTGCTTTATATTTGAAACAGCACCGAAAAGGTCTTCTCTAAAAGCTTCGTCAAAGACCAAAGTAGAGCTTGCACTGCCGCGCCGCATAAAGCCAGAACCAATGCTTACCATATCAAGCCCTGATGTACCGAATGTATCTTGAATTTCTTGTGTTGAACTTGCGCCCATGCTTGTAATTACGATAACAGACGCAACGCCGATGATTACGCCTAAAAGCGAGAGAAGCGTTCTTGTCTTGTTGCGTGCAAAATTCTGTAAGGCGGCAATAAAATCTTCTATCATTTGATTGTTCCGTTCAAATATGCGTTGCGTGCTGCAGGCGGCAGCGAGCCTAAATCGGGCATCTGCTTTTGCGCTGTTTGCGCCGATGCTTGCACGGCTTGTGCACTTGATTGAGCTGGTGCAGCCGGCGGGCACACCTGCACAGGCGCGGTTTGCATCGGCTGCAGCGGCGGTACTTGCGCTGACTTGGACGGCACAACTGGCGCAGGCTGCTGCACAACTTGCGTCCGCGTTTGCATAGGCTGTTGATGCGGTTGCACGGGTGCGCGCGGTGGTTGAGCTTGAACAGCTCGCACGTGTTGCGGTTGCGCCAAAATGTGCGGCTTTTCAGCTGGATCAAATGAATCGCCTGAAAACGGTACCGGCGTCTGCATAACATCAGCCTTTATCTGCCCGTCAAAAATGTGAATACAGCGCCTTATTGCAGCACCGACGCGGGGATCGTGTGTAACAATAACGATTGTAGTGCCGCTTGCGTTTATCTCGTTGAAAAGCGCCATAATCTGTCTGCCTGTCTCGCTGTCGAGCGCGCCGGTAGGTTCATCTGCAAGAATGATTTTCGGTCTTGTAACAAGCGCACGCGCTATTGCCACGCGCTGCTTCTGGCCGCCGGAAAGCTCGTGCGGCCGGTAGTTCATCTTGCCGACAAGCGCAACCTTTTCAAGTGCAGCCTCTGCAAGCGGCAGACGCTCGCTTTTTTCAATTTTCTGATAGCGCAGCGGAAGCATTACGTTTTCGACAACCGTAAGAGACGGAATCAGATGATACTGCTGAAAGACAAAGCCGACTGTCTTGTTGCGAAGCACGGCAAGCTCTTTCTCGCTCATCTTTTCGGTCGGCTTACCGTCAATTTCGACAATGCCGCCCGTCGGGCGGTCAAGGCAGCCAATCATATTCATGCATGTAGACTTGCCCGAGCCGGACGGCCCCATTATCGCGACGAATTCACCTTGCGTAATATTAAAGCTTATGCCGCGGAGCGCGTGTTCTTCGGTATCGCCCATCTTATAGACACGCGTCACGTCTTTCATCGAAATTACAGTTGCGCCCATATCATTTTCCCGGCATTCTCGGCATTCCGCCCGGTACACCGCCGGAACCTTTCGAAGAACCGCCAGAGCCGCTGCCCGGCATCTTGCCGCCTGACATACCGCCCATCCCTGGCATAGCACCACCCGGCATTGCGCTGCGGTTTCTGTTCCAGCCTGAAACCGGCGGCTCGCTCTGCGCGATTAAGGCTTCTCCGCCTTCAAGCCCGCTCAAAACTTTCACATAGTCTTTGCCGTAATTCTTGACCGTAACAGCGCGGCGCTCGTTTGTCTTTGCAAGCACAACAAAAGCTGCGCCGTTATCATAGCCTACAGCATAGCGTGAAAGGATTACGTTCTCTTCCGGAGGGCTAATCTGAATTTTGCCGGTAAACGAAAAGTTCGGCAGAATTTCCGGCGGATATTCGTCAATGCGGATTTTTGCCTTTACCACAGTTGCGCCGCGCGAAGTTACCTCGCCTATTGCAGGCCAGCTTACCACATAGCCTTTAACTGTCCTGTCTTTATAAACTGAAAACGTAAAATCTACAGGCTGACCGACAACGAGCTTTGAAACATCAGTTTCAGCAACTTCAACTTCTGCCGTAAGATAATCTGTATTGACGAGCGTGCCTACATTATCCTTAGCTTCAAGCGAATCACCTACAGCAACATCGAGCGCAGCAATTACGCCGTCAAAAGTTGCAGTAACTTTTCGGTCACTCACCTTTCTGAGAAGCGCAAGCCTTTCGGTTTCCATTAATTTAACTTCACGTGCCGCCCCGGAAATCCGCGTTGTTGTCATAGAAAAATCGTGCTTTGCAAGATTATAGACCTGGTCTGTGTCGTCAAGCTGAAGAATAACATCGCCTGCTTTTACCTTGTCGCCTGCTTTAACATAAACAGCCGTTACAGTGCCGGAACTTAAAGCCTGAAGCTTCTGCTCTTTTGCGGCAGCAACAGTGCCGGAAACTTCAATTACGTTTTCATAAACTTCTTTTGAAACAACATAAATTGTTTTTTCAGTTTTCTTTTCAGCAAAGAATTTTCTTGCAGCAAAAAGACCGCCGCCGGTTAAAGCTAAAATAAAAATGATTATAAAAAAAGCTTTGAAAAAGCTCCGTTTTTTTCGTTTTCTTTCCATAATTATATTCCTATTGAAGTTCCTCATCATGATAGAACAGCAGCTTAACTGTATTGTTATACATGATTAGTTCAATCTCGCTTATTATGCATTTAACCTTATACAAATCCCTGTTGTTTTTGGCTGAAAGATATTCGCTTCTCTTAATGTAGCCTTCCTTGTACCATTTTAGCAGATCTTTTTCGAGCGCGTCGTACATGTCATAGTTTTCTTTGTTCGTGCTGCGCTGCCAGAGCAAATCATCAAGATTTTCGTCGCATTCTACGCAGCTTTCTTCATAAGCTTCATAAGCACTTTGAATAGCAATAATTTCCTGCTCGTTGGCGATTGACTTCTGCTGTTTTTCAAGCTTAGAGACGCGCCTTGTATTCGGGCTTGCCGTAGCAGAAAGCGTAACAGAGGGCTTAGATTTTTTGCTGTTTACAGGCACATTTACACCTGTTGAAAGCTTTAAGCCGCTTAAATCAGCAGAAAGCCCGGCATCAACAGAGTCTGAATCTGTACGCGTATTCTTGAAAGTGTAGCCGCTGTTTGCAGAAAGAGCGAATTCGGCAGCACTTCTTGAGCGGCTGTTAATGTCATGCGTCCAGACTGCGTCAGCAATAGTTTTATACGCTTCAACAGGAAAATCTTTTATCTTTACAAAGGTTGACGCGCTTTCAACGGCAGGAATGCAGTTTAGCGGCGTGTTTGTATCCTCAAGATTGGCGACACCGCATTTTTTATAGAAAACCGCCTTGTTATGGATAAAAACGCGCGTCGCACTCGCAACGCTGCGTTCATCGCTCTGAACTTTCATCTCTGTCAGTTTGTAAGTTGAAGACGAAGAAAGATAACCCTGCGACTTAATCTGCTCAAACTTTATAGTATCGTCATAAAGCGTATTTTTCGCGCTGAAAATTGACTGCGCATTTTCATACAAAAGCTTAAGCTCGCTGTAAAAGGCTTTTTCAACCGTAAGCGTCCTCTGCTGAAACTTGCGTTTTGCATTCAAAAGCTCATGGTCTGACTGCAGCAGCGTAACTTCGCGTTTTACCTTTTCAGGGGAAACAATATCGGCAGAGAGGCTCAGTGCCGTATTGTGCATGGTCTTTTCAAGCGCGCTCAAGCTTATGTCTGAACTTGCTGAAAACGAAAGATTGTTTGCCTGCGGCAGAGTTGCCTTGACGCTGGGATTTACGCTATAGCTTAATTTGTCGTTGACAGAAGAAAAGGTCATTGTGCCGGTAGCAAGTGTAATCGAAAAACCGTTATTTATTTCCGTTATTTTTGAAGAAAGAGCTGCTTTTTGAATATCAAGACCTAATTTTTTTAATTCAGCATCATTTGAAAGATAGCCGGACAACAAGGTCGAAAGAGAATAAGTCGAATTTTCGGCAGAAAAGCCTAGCCAAGTAAAAAAACAAAATACAATGACAAAGGCTTTTGTATTCAGTTTCATAGTTAAATAGTAACATATGTGCAAAAATTCTGAAACAATAAGACTGCTAATATTTTGTTATGAATACTACTAGCAAAACCAACATAGTTGCGTTAATATCTTTTTATGCAAAAATCATTAAATCAGATACTTGAGCCGGCAGAAATTGAATGTCCGGCATGTTATAAAAATCTTCAGATTACAGGGCTTGCATTTGATTCAAGAGCCGTAAATCAGGGCTTTCTCTTCTTTGCTCTGCCCGGTGTACACACGAACGGCAACCGCTTTATTGAATCTGCACTGAAAAACGGCGCGAAGGCCGTAATCTACCAAGACGAACTGCCGGAAAATCTTGAAAAAGGCGCAGACGGAGTTGCTTTTCTGCATGTGAAAGACAGCCGTTTTGTAATGGCAGCAGTCGCCGACGCATTCTACGATTTTCCTTCAAAAAAGCTTGTCATTTTCGGCGTTACCGGCACAGAAGGCAAAAGCTCAACTGTTTCATTCATCTGGCAGCTTTTGCGCAAGGCCGGCAAAAAATGCGGCTTTATCTCTACTGTTGAATATTCGCTCGGCGGCGAGGCGATGCCGAACCCGGAACACCAGACAACACCTGAAGCTCCGGTAATCTGCGAAAAGCTCTATGCAATGATTCAAAACGGCTGTACCCATGCGGTTGTTGAGTCTTCATCCCACGGGCTTTCTGTAAGAACAAACCGGCTCGGTTCTGTGCTTTTTGACGAAGCGGCATTCATGAACGTTACACACGAACACCTTGAGTTCCACGGTACACACGAACAGTACAAGTATGATAAGGCTAATCTTTTCAGGGCGCTAGACAAACATGACCATAGAAAGCTTCTTTGCGGCAATAAAGAGCCGGAGCTGATAAACCCGGTTGGAGCAGTAAACCTTGACGACAAGGCAGCAGGCTATTTTGCGGAAGCAACTGCTAAAAAAGTTGTCGGCTTTTCTATAGAAGAAAATCCCAACGTGCCGGCGTCAATTAATGACTATTTTGTTGCAAAAGAAATAAAAGAAACTGCCGCAGGCGTGACATGCGTTATAAAGCGTATGCACAAAGACGGTGCAAATGCAGCAATGCTCTATGAGCAGCAGGCGGAGCTTTCAGTTTACGGCACGTTTAATGTGTATAATGCACTCGCGGCCACAATCTTGATTTCTGCGTCTTGCGGCATTGACGAGCGCAAAATCATAGAATGGTGGAACACGCTCAAGCCGGTAACAGGCAGAATGACCGTAATTGACGAAGGGCAGCCTTTTGAAGTGCTTATCGACTATGCACACACGCCGTCTTCGTTTGAGACAATCTTCAAGCCGCTGTCAGAGCGCATTCATGGGCGGGGCAGCCGCATAATTGCGCTTTTCGGCTCGGCCGGTGAACGCGACACCAAGAAAAGGCCGGAACAGGGACGGATAGCCTCAAAATATGCGGATATAATCATTCTGACAGATGAAGACCCGCGTAAAGAAGACGCAGTTTCAATTTTAAAGGAAATTGCAGCTGGCTGCGTAAACAAAACAGAAGGCAAAGACCTGCTTTTAATCAACAACAGACCGGAAGCCATCAGAAAAGCATTCAGTCTTGCTAAAAAAGGCGACCTCGTGCTGCTGCTTGGCAAAGGCCACGAAAATTCCATTATATATAATGAAACAGCTACGCCTTACAACGAAATTGCTGAGGCAAAAGCTGCTTTGGAGGATATTTTATGAACATTGCGGTTCTTTATGGCGGAAAATCAAGTGAACATGAAGTTTCTTTACGCTCGGCAACAGCCGTTGTTCAGAATATAAACACTGACAGGCATAATGTTTATCTTATAGGAATTGCGAAAGACGGCAGATGGTTTTTGCAGTCTTCAAATGAGTTAGACAGAATAAAGACCAATAAAAAGGCGGTTCTCACAATTCAGCAGAACACAAACATGGTCGTTTCTGTTATTCCAGGCGGAGGCACTGAAGGCGGGCTTATTACAGTCGGCTCAAGCTTTGGCGCTAAAAATCTGCCGGTTGATGTAGTTTTTCCAGTTCTGCATGGTACTTTTGGCGAGGACGGCACAATTCAGGGACTTTTTGAAGTAGCTGATATTCCGTATGTCGGCGGCGGAGTTATGGCAAGTGCAGTTTCAATGGACAAAGAAAAGACTAAGCAGATTTGGCTTCACGCCGGGCTGCCCGTTGTACCGTTTGTCTGCGTGCGCCGCTATGAATACCAGAACGAAGAAACGCTCGGCAGCATCATCAAGAACGTCGAGCGCGATTTCACTTATCCAGTTTTTGTAAAGCCGTGCTGCGGCGGCAGTTCAGTTGGAGCCGCAAAAGCTGATGATAAGAAGACGCTTCTCAAAAACTTAAAAGAAGCCTTCCTCTGGGACGACAAAATCTTAATTGAGCCGTTTGTCAGCGCACGCGAAATTGAATGTTCTGTGACAGGCAACGCTGAACTTACCGCATACACGCCGGGTGAAATTGTTTCAAGCCACGGCTTTTATGACTATGACGCAAAATACAATGACCCGAACGGCGCGCAGCTGCTTATTCCGGCTGATTTGGACGATGCGCAGTTCCGCACGGTACGCGAGCTTGCAAAAAAAGCTTACTGCGCGCTTGACCTTACAGGTCTTGCCCGTGTTGATTTTTTCCTTGATAAAAAGACTGAAAAGTTCTACTTAAACGAGGTCAACACGATTCCGGGCTTCACCTCGATAAGCATGTTCGCCAAAATGTGCGAAGCTTCTGGCCTGCACTACCCCGACCTTATCGAAAAGCTTCTGGCACTTGCTATTGAGCGGTCAAAGAGCCGCGCTTCACTTAAGACGAGCAGAACATGAATTTCGAGCATTTTTACAGCACAGAATGTGCTTTCAAATCAATTGAAGACATAACCGGAAAGCACGTAACAGTTATGGGCTTGGGCTTGAACGGCGGCGGCATTGCGTCTGCGCTGTTCTTTGCGCGGCACGGCGCATTTGTCACCATAACAGACATGAAGACAGAATCAGAGCTTGCGCCTTCAGTTGAAGCGATAAAGGCTTCTGGCGCAGACATGAGCAGAATCCGCTTTGTTCTCGGCAAGCACGAGATAGAAGATTTTGCAAACGCCGACTGCGTAATCAAAAATCCGGGCGTAAAATTTGAGGGCAACAAGTTTCTTGCCGCCGCAAAACATATTGAAACAGATTTATCAATTTTCTTGCGGTTCAGCCCCGCGCCGATTATTGCGGTAACAGGCAGCAAGGGCAAGTCTTCTACAGTCAGCGCAATTCATTTTGGCTTGCGCGAGGCCGGTTTCAACGCTTTTCTTGGCGGCAACATAACTGT
>CADBUT010000243.1 GCA_902797925.1 uncultured Spirochaetaceae bacterium | reverse complement strand
TTGCTTGATAAATTCAAAATTGAAAATAAAACTCAATGCAAAACACCGCTTCTGAGTAGGGGTTTTCCTTGCCCCTTTAAGCTATTTTTCAAAATCATCGTCTGGGAGAATTTCTGCTTCAATAGAGAGCGGCTTGTGCTTCCATTCAAGGTAGATGCAGGCCGCCGAGCCGATGAGCAGCGCGATGCCGCCGAGCCTTATAAGAATTACGCCGATTTTTGCCGGAAGACAGAAGAGAATTACAGCCAATACAATAGAAACAATCGCTTCGGTTGAGAACGAATGTGTCTCAAGATTTGCGGTCTTCAGCTGTGTAATATTGAAGATTTCAGCAATTGCAGAAAGAAAAAGATACACCGCAATCACATAAATCATCACAGTCCAGAGAATTCCTGCAAAAACAAGCGGCAGCAGCACGGCAAGCGCGCCGAGAATAATGCTTGAAAAGCCTTTGACTGTCTCTACAGTGCAGAACGTGCTGTTAGGCAGCACATTCCGTACCGAAACAAGCGAATGCAGACCGTTGATTATGGCCGCAATGCCGAGCACGATTACGCTGACTTTAACGCACTCTGTCGGTGCAAGTATCATCATTATGCCGATTATTGCAGTCAAAGCTGCGAGCATCAAATAACTCTTTCTCATAGTAGCTCCTTTGCGTCTGTTTTATAAAACGCTCTGAAGGAATTGCGCAGTGCGTTCGTTTTTAGGTGAATTGAAAATCTCGTTCGGAGAACCTTCTTCAAGAAACTTGCCTTCGTACATAAAAATAAGCCTGTCCGCAACTTCGCGCGCAAAGCCCATCTCGTGTGTAACGCAAATCATGGTCATGCCGTCGCGTGCAAGCTTTTCCATAACGTTCAAGACTTCGTTTACCATTTCAGGGTCTAATGCCGAAGTCGGCTCGTCAAAAAGCATAACGTCCGGGTTCATGGCAAGCGCGCGCACAATGGCAATTCTCTGCTTCTGCCCGCCCGAAAGCGTAGAAGGGTAGGCATCAGCCTTGTCGGCAAGCCCAACCATGTCTAGCAGCTGCATGGCTTCGTCTTTTGCTTCATCTTTTGTCTTCAGCTTGAGCGTAAGCGGCGCAAGCGTTACGTTCTGAAAGACGCTGAGGTGCGGAAAAAGGTTGAAGTGCTGAAAGACCATGCCCATTTTCTGCCTTAGTTTGTCTATGTCGGTTTTTTTGTCAGTTAAGTTTGTTCCTTCAAAGAAAATGCTGCCGCTGTCTGGCGTTTCAAGCAAGTTAAGGCAGCGCAGAAATGTGCTTTTGCCGGAACCAGAAGGCCCGATGATGACGACCCGCTCGTTTTTGTTTATCGTAGTTGAAACGCCCCTGATGACAGGCAATGTGCCGAAATTCTTTACTAGATTATTAACTTCTATCACTGCGCGCCATCCTTTTTTCAAAAATGCCGAAAAGCTTGGTCAAACCCAAAGTAAGGCACAGGTAGATTGCCGCGCACGTCAAAAGCGGAATCCATGCGTTGTAGGTTGCGTTCCTTATCATGTCGCCTGTCTTGGTCAGATCTGTTACCGCGATAAAGCTTGCAACGGAAGTTTCCTTGATGAGCACAATAAATTCGCTTGTGTATGTCGGCAGCACGGCCTTTGCGGCTTGAGGCAGAATAATCTTCATGAGCGTCTGGCTGCGGCTAAGGCCGAGCGAGCGGCCGGCTTCAGTCTGACCGATGTCTACGCCTTGAATGCCGGCGCGGAAAATTTCAGTGCAGTATGCGCCTGAATTTATGCCGTAAGCGAGAATGGCGACCAAAAGCCTGTTAAGCCCGAGCGGTGCAAAAATGACAAAATAGAAAATCATCAGCTGGGTCGCAAGAGGAATGCCTCTTATGACCGTGGTGTAAACCGTAGCAATTGCCCTCAAAGTTTTGTGCTTCGATATTTTGAGCAGGGCAAAAATGCTTCCGAGTATTGTTCCTATTATAATTGCGCAGACCGCAATGAGAACAGTAATGCCAAGCCCCTGCAAAAGTAAAAGCCAGCGGTCTCCTACGATGATGGTGTCGACAAACGATTGAAACAAAGGTTTCCCCCGGAACTATTACTTTTTAGGCTTTCTTACGATGATGACCTGTTCAGATTCAAAATACGGTACAGAGAATGAAACATTCTTCTTGCGCTCTTCTGTAACAGACATGCCGGCTGCAATAAAGTCAATTGCGCCGGAAGAAAGTGCTGGAATAAGGCTGTCGAAATCCATGTTGACAACTTCGAGCTGCATTCCCTTGTCTTTTGCAATTCTTTCGCCAACTGAAATGTCAAAGCCTACAATGTCTTTGCCTTCAAGATATTCAAAAGGCGGAAATGTTGCGTTCGTTCCGAGCTTGAGAATTTTTCCGCTTTTCGGATTTTCTGATGCAGGAATCTGAACCTTGCCGTCAGACGGCATGAATGCGTTTACAAGCTTTTTGTATTCGCCTGTAGATTTAAGCTTGATAATTGTCGTGTTGATATCGTTGAGAAGTTCAAGGTCGTCTTTTTTTACAGCGATTGCATATTCTTCTTTTGCGAATTTGTCTGTAACAATCATCAAATCGTCATTTCTTGAAACGATTTCTTTTGCAGGCAGTTCGTCAAGAACAACTGCATCAATTGCGCCGTTCTTGAGGTCAAGCGCAGCATCAATGCCGCTCTTAAAAGAAGAAAGCTTTGCATTCTTTACGTTTTCCTGAACATAAAGTTCGCCGGTTGTGCCCTGCTGAACTCCGATTCTCTTGCCGTCCAAATCAGCGGCACTTTTTATTACAACCTGTTCGCGGTTTCCGGCAGCAAAAATATTGGCTGCAAAAAGCAATGCAAGCCCAACTATTAAAATCTTTTTCATAATATCCCCCTCGAATTAATAATTCTCTGCTATTTTACTAAAAAACAGAAAACTTGTCATCTTATTTTAAATTTTTATCCGGCATTGCGTTTTTATCTATTATTAGATTACCGTATCTAGGACAGCAAAAGCTCTGATTCTGCTTACAGCTTTGATGCTTTCAGGCGTTTGCCGCAGAAAAAGAACCGCATTGACGGGACATAAAACTGCTTTTACACTGAAAACGATGAAATTAAAGCTAAAAGTGAACGATTTTCCGTTTTCAGCAGGTGATACAACAAGGAGTCGTTATGAAAAAAATATTCTGCCTGTTAATTTTTTTTGCAATGATGAACATTTATGGTGAAAAATCACAAATAACTGTTAATACAACAGATTCTATTCCTTTAACTGAAATAGAAAATTTTTTTGGATTCAAGATAGATATTTTTACTAAGAAATTCGAAAAATACGATTCTGATTTCCAAAAAATGCAGAATGCGGTTCTTTTTACAGAAAGTCCTTCATTGGAAGTGGAAGAACCTTTCCAAATCTACAATTTTATAGATGATATAAATCTTGGTGGACAGATAGCCGATATATTTTTTTTGTCAAAAAGGAAATTTTCTGATAACTGTACAAGATTACAAAATGAATACAAAAATTTATATATTTATTATTATTGTATGAACAATGAAATAGAAAAACCTCTGTTTGTAATAGGAATTAGTCGCCATACAGGTGAAATTGTATTTGTGTATGGCGATAAATATTATCAATGGTTTGAAGGCATGTCTTTTGAATTAAAATAAATAAAATTCTAAAAGAAAGAACAGCTGCTTTGTTAGATTGCTTCGTCACTACGTTCCTCGCAATGACGGTGCGGTTTGGCTGCACGAAAGCCGGAACAGCTCTTAGCGAGACACTTCCGGCTGGAGCAATTCTTAGCTTATCGTGCAAAGATGCTACCGTTTGCCCGAGAATTTTTCGATTTGTTCGCCGAGAAGCGGAATAAGCTGTTTTTTGCGCGAAACGATGTCTTTCAGCATATAGACAGATTCTTCGCGCTTCGGAAAGCCGATTGACTGAAGAAACGCCGGATCACCTGAAATGAGCATTACGCTTGTAAGGCGCGTAAT
>CADBUT010000242.1 GCA_902797925.1 uncultured Spirochaetaceae bacterium | reverse complement strand
CATCGCCTTTATGCGCTGAATCCACCAGGCGTAGTCCGTCTTTTTCAGTTCCTTCCAATTATAGAGCGGATTGCCCCAAAGCTGGCCAGTTGCGCAGAAATAATCAGGCGGAACGCCGGCAACAGCTGTAGCTTTGCCGCTTTTATCAAGCTGAAACAGTTTCTGGTTTGACCAAACATCGGCAGAGTCAGGCGCAACAAAAATCGGAATGTCGCCGATTATCGAGATGCCGTTCTTGTTGGCATATTTTTTCAAAGCTGTCCACTGCTCAAAAAAGAAAAACTGAATAGCCTTGTGCGTCTCAATTTCGGCTGAATGTTTCTGCTGCCATTTTGAGACGGCGCTTTTCTTGCACGTTGCAAGGTCTTGCGGCCAATAATTGCTCCACATCGCGCCAAAGCGGTTTTCTTGCTGCGCCTTTGCGTCATAAAATTCCTTAATACTCATGAACGTGGCGTAATCTTCAAGCCAATAGTTCTGCTTTTCCTTAAAAGCTTCAAAGCGCTTTGCAAGACCTTTGCTTTTTTTCGCTTTTTCCAAGAAATTTGCGGCCGCCTTCTTCAATAAAGGAATTTTCCAGTAAACGACCGAGCCGAAATCAATGTGCCCGCTGAAAGAAATCCATTCGGGCACGGCAACATCATCTTGTGTCAGAAAGCCCTGCTCGACGAGAATGTCCAAATCTATTATCAGCGGGTTGCCCGCAAAAGTTGAAAACGATGCGTAAGGCGAATCGCCGTAGCCGGTCGGGCCGAGCGGCAGAATCTGCCAAAGTGTCTGCCTTGCGTCTTTAAGCCAATCTATAAAGCGGAACGCCTGCTTGCCGATTGTGCCGATGCCCGGCGTGCATGGCAAAGAAGTAGGGTGAAGCAGAATGCCGCTTGAACGAGATAAAGTCATATAAAGCTCCCTTTTGAGTTTATCATAGATAGTTTAACTGTAAGTTTCAAGCTGAAAATCAACAGGTTTTATATGCAATATGGGCTGGGGGGTGTCGCTTGCTAAGAAGCATCTTACAACTTTGCCAGCAGTTCTATAATCTCATTTTTAATTTCGTTTTTTACATTAATACTAGAATCATTCTTACTTTCTGGGAAAAATTCTCTTGGGCTTACTTCAAGTGCATCGGCAATGCGGATAAGCGTCATAGCGGAAGGCTCTTTTTTGCCTGTTTCTATGTTAGTTAAGAAGCCTTGTGACATGTTGGCTCGTAAGCACAATTCCATTTGAGAAATATTCTTTTGTTTTCTAATAGATCTGATTGAATATGCAACATATTTCAAAACTTCTTCATTTGTCATTGTTTTAGAATAAACTGACACCTTTAAAAAATCTAACCGCTATAGCAAATAATAAACTTTACAGAGTTTGATTTTAAAGTTATATTTATTCTATAGAGTATAAAAACTCACTGTAAATACAGAGAATATTTATTAGGTTGATAGTGCACTGCACTACTTGTCGTTGATAAGATAAATCTTCCGGTAAATATTATTTCTAAGTTATTCGTTGAATAACAAAAAAATTTTAGGAGTATTCTTATGAATTTAAAGCCACTTTACACAAGTCCTGCTCTTTTGGGAGTTAAGGAGACTGAAATAACTGCTATGGCAGGTAATCGTTATCAATCATATACCAATTGTTGTTCTTGTACAGGACATGGATCATCAAGAGCCTAATTGAGGTAAATTCAATTTTAATAATTAAAAAAGCTTGAGATGGAATCTTTTCATCTCAAGCTTTCAAAAGGTTGTATTTATGTTTTATAAACTAAGCAGATTTTCTTTTGTCAGAAATATTAATAACTATTTAGTAATCGTAGATAAACGAACCGAGGATGAATTAATCGGAGATTACACTTCATATCTGTTTGTAAAACATTTAACACATGAACCTCAAGAAATAGATGCAGTTATAAGAAATATTTGTGCTGAGTTTGCAGGAGATGTTGATTTTTCACTTGTAAAAAATGATGGAGTTGCTTTATTCGACAGATTGTCAGAATTCGGATTGATTTTAAAGGCTGATAATATCGATGTTTTTGATAATGAAAATGCAGAAATCTCAAAAGACATTCCCCGGATATTATTACCGAAAGAAGAACTAGACAAATTCAAAGAAACAAAAAATAAAAATCCAACATTACAAAATGTTGTTGTAGAAATCACGAAAAAATGCAATGAAAGATCTGTACATTGCTATATTCCTCATGAAAATAAAAATGTAATGATGAGCGATGAAGAATTTTACAATATATTAAATCAAATTCGTGAAATGCAGACTGTTGTGAATTTCAGAATTTCTGGTGGAGAATGTATGACTCATCCATCATTCAAAAAATTCATAAAAGCTGTAAAAGATAACGGCTTTTCATTAGAATTGATGACAAATCTCACGCTTTTGGATGATGAAATAATCGATATATTGAAAGAAGGAACATTATCATCGGTACAAACGACTTTATTTTCTCTTAAACCTGAAGTGCATGATAAAATCACTAAGTTTCCTGGATCTCTTGAAATTACTCTGCAAAATTTGGAAAAACTTCGTAAAGCAAAAATCAAAGTTGCTGTAGCGACTCAAGCTATGGAGGTAAACAAAGATAGCATTGAGGATTTATACAAATACTGTGATTCACATGGATTTAAATTACGATGTGATTGGACAATAATAGCAAAAGAAGACAGAAACAAAGATAACCTTTCATATCGAATTTGTAATTTGGCAGATTATAAAAAGATTTGCGAATTAAAATTGAAATATATTGACAATTATAAGAATGAATTAAAAGAGGAGCTTTCAAGGCCGCCAAAAGCTGAAACAACACATTTGTGTAATGCAGGTACAAATGGTTTGCAAATAGATACAAACTTGAACGTCCATCCGTGTCCTGGCTGGGATTTATCGTTAGGCAATCTAAAAAACGAAAAACTTTCCGATATTTGGCTGAAATCTGAAAAACTCCAGAAAGTTCGGGATGTTATTTTAAGAGATTTCCCTAAATGTGTAAAATGTGAAAT
>CADBUT010000241.1 GCA_902797925.1 uncultured Spirochaetaceae bacterium | reverse complement strand
GTAGACAATATCCTTCACATGATTAAGAACTATAAGAATTGTTCTGAATGTAAGCAGATTGTGCTGGTCTGGCTTATGGATAATGACTGGGTCTGCAAAGCCATCGAAGACGGTGTGTCTGGTTTAGGTTTACAGCTGAAATCTGTGACACTGATCTGCGATAAAGCTTCTCTAACCGCGCGCTGGAAAAATGACAAAACCTGTGAGTGGCGCACTGATGAATGGCTTAAAGTGAGCACAGCTTCTCTTGAGCATTTTTCGTCATTGAATAATGTTATTGATACAAGCGGTCTTTCGATAGAACAGATCGCTCAGATAATTCAGGGAAAAGACTGGCAGAATAATTTTTTTATTTCTGCTATAATGAACGTGTTCAGAAGGTGAATCTATGGCATATGGTTTTATTAAGGCTGCTTGTGTCAGCCCGCATTTGAAAGTTGCAGAGTGTTGTTTTAATGCTGAAAAAATCGTAGAAGCGGCTGAGGCTGCCGCCGGAAAGGGAGCGGCTGTCATTGTGTTTCCGGAACTTTCTATAACGGCTTACACTTGCGGTGATTTGTTTTTTCAGCATGCTTTGCTAAAGTCAGCAGAGAAACAGCTTTCCATGATTATCGAAAAAACTTCTAAGCTTGGCTCGCTGATTTTTGTGGGGCTTCCTGTTTCAAGAACTGAAGGCATTTACAATTGTGCGGCTGCAATTTGCAGCGGTCAGCTTCTGGCTCTTTATGCAAAATCATATCTTCCAAACTACGGCGAGTTTTATGAGCGCCGGCAGTTCACGCCTTTTCAACAGAATATGGAAACTCAGTTTATAAGTTTTGCAGGCTTTGAGAATGTACCTTTCGGAACTGATATTCTTCTTCAGGAGAAATCTGATTCCAGCTTGACTCTTGCCTGCGAAATTTGTGAGGATCTCTGGGTACCTGTACCGCCTTCAAGCCGTCATGTGCTTGCCGGCGCGACTGTTATTGCAAACCTTTCAGCCGGAAACGAAATTATTGGAAAAGCTGAATACCGCCGGAATCTTGTAAAATCTCAGTCGGCGCGTTCAATCTGCGCTTATCTTTATGCAAATGCCGGAATGGATGAATCTACTCAAGATATGGTTTTTGCGGGGCATAATCTTATTGTAGAAAACGGAACTCTGCTCGGCGAGTCTGCTTTATTTTCTAATGAGGCTGTTTACGCTGATATTGATATAGAGCGCCTGTGTCAGGAACGCCGGAGAACTACAAGTTTTGGTTTTTCTGCAAATAACAATTTTTTTGATTCAGATTATGTTACAGTACCGTTTAGCTTAAAAGAGAAGTCTTGTACAGACAGCGTTTTCTCGCGTTATATCGATGCACATCCGTTTGTTCCGAATGATACTGAAAAACGTACGCAGCGCTGTCTTGAAGTTATCACGCTTCAGTATCAGGGGCTTGCTAAACGCCTGCGTCATATAAACTGCCAGTCTGCGGTTATCGGGCTTTCAGGCGGTTTAGACTCAACGCTTGCTCTTCTTATTACCTGCCGTGCTTTTGACAGTGTAGGAGTGAGCCGCAGCAAAATTACAGCTGTTACAATGCCGTGTTTCGGCACAACAGACCGGACTTACAACAACGCCTGTGCTCTTGCCAAAGAATGCGGCGTTACATTGAAAGAAGTCCGCATTGCTGATTCAGTGCGCCAGCATTTTAAAGATATCGGGCAGGACGAAGCAGTTCACGACGTAACTTACGAAAACTGCCAGGCACGCGAGCGCACACAGGTGCTTATGGACTATGCGAATAAGACTAGCGGGATTGTAATCGGTACAGGTGACCTTTCTGAGCTTGCTCTGGGCTGGTGTACTTATAACGGTGACCACATGTCGATGTATGGTGTTAATTCGTCTATTCCAAAGACTTTGGTGCGTTATCTGGTACAGTGGTTTGCCGATGAAAATGATTCTGCTGTTCTGCGCGATATTTTGGACACACCGGTTTCACCGGAGCTTCTTCCGCCGGCAGAAGGTAAAATCTCTCAGGTGACAGAAGACCTTGTCGGACCTTACGAGCTGCACGACTTTTTTCTGTATTACCTTTTGCGCTTCGGCTTTTCTCCGTCAAAGATTTTCTTTTTGGCGCAGCATTCAGAGCTTGCAAAAACTTACAGCAGCGGAATCATCTTAAAATGGCTCAAGACCTTTTACAGGCGTTTCTTCAGCCAGCAGTTTAAGCGCAGCTGCATGCCGGACGGCGCAAAAGTGGGTACAATCAATCTTTCTCCGCGCGGTGACTGGCGGATGCCGAGTGATGCCATGGTTTCGCTCTGGCTGGAAGAAATTGAAAAGATTCATGCTTAGAAGAATTTGCCGTAGACAGGTGCACCGGTTGCTGTAGTTTTATAATTAAGTAGCGTCTGCTATCTTGTTCGTTATTGTATAATATGTTAGATTTAGAGTAAATTTAGGATACAAACAATATGATTTACAGAGATACCAGAGATTCGTCTTTTGCTGTTGATTTTAAAACGGCTGTTTTAAGTGGAATGAACGCCAAGACTGGCGGCCTTTATGTACCGGAAACTATTCCCAAGCTTCCAAAAGATCTTTTATGCCGGAGTGTTGCACCTTCTTTTAGAGATGTCGCATTAGAAGCTGCGAAACCTTTTGTTGACGGTGAAATTCCTGATGCAGATTTGCAGGATATTATAATTGACGCATATCCTTTCAGTGCGCAGATAGTTCCAATAGACAGAATTACTTATGTGATGGAGCTTTTTCATGGTCCGACATGCGCATTCAAAGACTTTGGCGCGCGGTTTATGGCACGCACAATGTCATATTTTAACCGCAATGAAAACACAGCCCTTCATATTCTTGTAGCAACTTCCGGTGATACTGGAAGTGCCGTCGGAAGTGCTTTTCATAATGTTCCGGGGCTTGATGTTACGATTCTTTATCCGCGCGGAAAAATCAGTCCGCTGCAGGAAAAGCAGCTTTCAACTTTTACAGGCAATGTAAGGGCGCTTTCTGTTGAGGGCACTTTTGACGACTGTCAGAAACTTGTAAAAACAGCTTTTGTTGATGCAGATTTGCGCCAGAAATTCCGCCTTTCATCTGCAAATTCAATCAATATTTCAAGACTTTTGCCGCAAAGCTTTTATTACACTTATGCTGCTTTGTACGTTCAGCAGAGAGCCGCGCTTGACAACAAGATTGAGAATCCTTCGATTATCATGTCTGTTCCGTCTGGTAACTTCGGCAATCTTACTTCCGGTCTTATTGCACGCGAAATGGGTGCGCCAATTAAGGGCTTTATTGCTGCTACTAACGACAACCACACTGTACCTGACTGGATTTTCTCAGGTGAATATAATGCACGCCCGTCTGTCTCTACATATTCAAATGCAATGGACGTCGGTGCACCGAGCAATTATGAAAGAATCCGCCACATGTACACGCTTGAGCAGGTGCGTGACCTTTTTGCTTCTTATTGGGTTGACAATCAGGGTACACTCGACGGAATCGTAGAATGTTACAAGAACACAGGCTATATTATTGACCCGCATGGTGCAGTCGGTTGGGCTGCATGGAACGATATCCGCTCTGGTGCAATGGAAAAGCTGCTTAACGGAGAGAAATGTGACCCGGCAAAACCTGGACTTACTCCGAATGTTCCTGCTTGGGCAAAAGACATTGTAGACAAAAAGGCTGTAGGTGTTATTCTTGAGACGGCACATCCTGCAAAATTCGGTGAAATTGTCTACAAGGCAATTGCACGTGAGCCTTCTATTCCAGACAGACTTCAGCGGATTATGAAATTGCCTGACATGTCTATTCCGATGACGAACAACTACAGCGCCTTCAAAGACTGGCTTATAGATAATCTGTAAGGAAGTAGACCCGTCATGCTGAACTTGTTTCAGCATCTTCCGGTAGCATTTGGTGCAGATGCCGAAATAAATTCGGCATGACACGCTTGTTTGCAGATGCCGGAATGAGCCCGTGGCGGCAAATCGTTACGATTCTGTTCTTCTAACCATGCTGAAAAACTGCTCTTTGGAAATGGCTGTTAGAATCGGTCTCCCGTGAGGGCAGTGCTTGTCTTCAAGCTGAAAGGCTTCTCTTGCAAGAGATTCCGCTGTCTTGCTGTCAAGCACAGTGCCGTCTTTTACAGCCGCCCTGCACGAAGCTCTTGCCGCAATACTGCGGATAAGCTCGTTAGGGGCTATGCGCTTTTCAAGCAGATCTTTTTTCAAGTCTTCTTCTGTTCCGCTCCATTTTGTGCAGACTGATTCAATCTGCCAAGTGCCCCCGCCGTCGTTTTTCAGTTCAAAACCGGCTTTCTCAAGTTCATCTTTTATAGACTCAAGATATTTGTCATCAGCTTCGCTTTCCGTTTCAATGATAT
>CADBUT010000240.1 GCA_902797925.1 uncultured Spirochaetaceae bacterium | reverse complement strand
GCTTTTTTTATTTATGCAATTTTTGTCATTCTTTTTATGGGGCTTATCTGCGTGGCAGTCTTTTTTGCTTCTGTAAAAGGCGAAGAAGAAGTTATGGTTCCGCAGGTTATCGGTAAAGAGCTTAGCGACGCGCTGCTTGAAATGCAGGTTAAGGAACTTTATCCAAAGATTGTTCTCCGCTATTCAGACAACCCTGAAGACAAGGGCTTAATCTTAGATCAGTCACCTGTTGCAGGCTCTATCGTAAAAGCGGGAAAGCGCATTAACCTGACCGTAAGCCGCGGTACTGTTGTAGACAAGGTTGAAGACTTTAAAGGCTGGAATATCGACGATGTTAAAAGCCACCTTAAGACGCTTTTTGCCGCCATGTCAAAACCGCTTATTACGCTTGACGAGCCGCTTTATGAATATAACGCAGCAGAAGCCGGTACTGTTCTTTCACAGAACCCGCCGGCAGGCAAAAGCATTTCTGACCCGATTGTGCTTAAGCTTGTTGTAAGCCGCGGCCCTGAAAACGAAAAAATCAACGTGCCAAATGTTGTCGGTCTTTCTTTGCGTGAAATATACAGCCAGATGGCTTCAAGCGACCTTATGTTTGATTTTTCTGCCGGTGAAACAGATGCAAGCGAACCGCAGATTATTTCGCAGATGCCTATAGCAAATGAAGTACTTGCAAAGAACAGCAGAGTTGAGGCTGTAATCGGATTCCCGCAGGCAAAGGGTTTAAGCTCAACAGTTTACGGAATCTTTAATCAGACTTTGCCTGAATACGCTTATCCACTCAAAATGGAGCTTATGGCTCTTCCGCCTTCTGGCGGCAAAAGCTCTTCTGTAGTTAAGTTTACACACATGGGCGGCAGTCTTTCGATTCCGTATGCTGTGCCGAAGAACACTGTGCTTATACTCTATGTTGAAGGCAAAGAATTCTCTCAGATTACAGTAAGACCTAGCGAAGACTGATACGGGAGCAAAACATGATCCGCTCAAAAATCTGTTTAAGCCTTACAGGGTCAACTTTAGCAGAAGACCTTGCAATTCTGGACAAATACCGTAACTGGATTGATATAGCAGAATTGAGAGCGGATTATCTTAATGCTGACGAGCGCCTCGAAATAAGAAAATTCCCGGAGCTGGCAAAAGTTCCGTGCATACTGAGCATACGCCGTGCGATTGACGGCGGTAAATTTGAAGACGGAGAAGCTTCGCGCACTGTGCTTTTTGCCCGCGGCCTTGCATTTGCAAATCAGGACAGCCGCAAAAATTTTGCTTACATCGACATTGAAACAGACTTTAACGTTCCAAGCATTCAGGACGCGGCTTTGGCGTTCGGCACAAGAATTATCAGAAGTTCCTATATAAAAGAAGAACCCATCGGAAACCTGAATAACCGCATAAGCAAGCTTAGAGTCGCCGGTTTTGAGATTCCCAAAATTTCCTACGAACCGAGAAGCCTTTCTGACATTACTCAGCTTTTTCATCAGACAAAGCATTTTGAGGAATATGACCAGATCATAGCCGTCCGCGGTCAGCTTGCTCTGCCATGCCGCATTCTGGCAACAAAGCTTCATTCGCTGCTTACATACACACTGCCGAGGGAACTGCTTGACGATAAGCGTCCGCATGGCGGCATAGACCCAATAACGCTTTCGGAAATCTACAATTTTGAATCAATCGACGACAGCACAAACATTTTTGCCATTACCGGCTACCCGATGCTGCATGCGCTAAGCCCGAAAATCCACAACGAGGCTTATCACGCACACAACATGAACAACGTGTATATCCCGCTTAGGGCGCAAAAAATAGAAGAATCTATTGAATTTGCCGAAGAGCTTTCTATTAAGGCAATGACAATTTCGCGGCCGTTTAAGAACACCGTCAAAGACTTTATTCCTACAATTGATGAAGATGCGGGCTATTCTTATACATGCGATGCAATTATACGCGATGACAATGACACATGGAGCGGCTTTAATCTTTGCGCAAAAGCTTTGAGCGACACACTCTGCGAATTTATAGGACTTAAAAACCTTTCGGGCATGAAAGTTGCCATAATCGGTTCAGGTGCGGAAGCAAGAACAGCCGCTTATGTGGTCAAGTCTTTGAAGGGCAAGGCCTGTGTTTTCAACAACCCGATAAGTCAGGCAAAAAAAATTGCAGACCAGTTCTCATTTAAAAGTTCATCTCTTTCAGAAGAATCGCAAATTCAGATTGGCGACTATTCTGACTTGATAATTCAGACAAAAACAGAAAACGCAGACATTGTGCGTTACGGCGGCCTAGACATTGTTTATGACCCGATTCCTTTTTATGAATTTACGGGAAATGAATACGTCTTTGACTGCACATATAACCCTCAACAAAACCCGCTGCTTGTTCGTGCCGAAAGGGCAGGCTGCAACACGGCAAACTCTTTTGAGATGATTCAAAAACAGGCGCGGGCGCATTTTGAGCTTTTTACAGGAGTACCCTATGACAAAAAATCTGACCCAGAGTGAACAGAAAGCTTTGGTCGGCCAATTTGCAATTGACCGGCTTATCGAACAGAAACGCATCTTTTCAGGCATGAAAATCGGACTTGGCACAGGCTCAACCGCTATGCCGGCCGTAAACCGCCTTGCAGAGCGCATAAAAGACGGAACATTGAAAGACATTTGCGCCGTGGCGACAAGCTTTCAGACAACAATCGCCTGCGAAAGCTTGGGCATTCCAGTTTTTTCGATGAACGCAAAAGAAATCGGCGGCCACCTCGATTTGGCGATTGACGGCGCAGACGAGATAAACCCAAAAAAGCAGCTCATAAAAGGCGGCGGCGCGGCACTTCTGCTTGAAAAAATCGTTGCCTACAATGCGGACAGCTTTGTGATTGTTGCAGACCAGTCAAAAGACGTGGCTTCAATCGGCACTGTCTTTGCGCTGCCTGTCGAGATAATCGCCGAAGCGCGCGTGCCTGTCATAAGAGCTCTTGAAAAGCTCGGTGCAACATGCACATTGCGCCAGGGCGTAAAAAAGGCCGGCCCAGTAATTACAGACAACGGCAACTTGATTCTTGACCTTCTGTGGAAGTCTGCGCCTGACGCAGCCGAAATGGAAGCTGAAATCAACAAAATTGTCGGCGTAGTTGAGAACGGCTTTTTCTGCAAGAACGTGCCGACCGTTTTTGTAGCCCACGCCGACGGCAGCGTGACAGAACGGTAAAAGAAAAGCCCTGCCATTTTGCGGAAGCCGCACGGCAGGGCTTTTAAGAAATAAAAAATAAAAAAATTATTACATGTTATTGAAAAAACTATATTAATCTTTCGAAGGTGGATTACAAACACCACAAGCTGAATATCCTTTAGCTTTTGCCTCTTCAATTGTATATGAGGTCAAGGTTTTTGAAGTTCTTAAAGTTTTACAATTTTTCAAATGATATTT
>CADBUT010000239.1 GCA_902797925.1 uncultured Spirochaetaceae bacterium | reverse complement strand
CTGATTTAACGTTTTTCCTGCATGCAATAAAAGACAGAGAAATAATGATAATTAATAAGACAAACCTTTTCATATCTGACTTTCTTTGTTATTTCCTTATTACTGCCCTGCAATGCTTTTTTTGTAGGGCAAGTTAGTTTTTAGTTAGCATTGCATACAATGCAAAAACATGAATCTATATCAACGATTAATAGATTTACTCTGTCTCGTAGACAACACAGCTTTTTTTAGTACCGTCTTTCCAGAAAGTGTATTCAAACCATTCCTCATTGCCGTCGCATTCCCGCAATACTCCACTGCCGTTTCTGCTGCTGTCTTCTATATGCTTCATCTTCTTTTTCAAACTGCTCATTGCGGTCAAACTGAATACATACAACAGAAACATTGTCTCCGCGAGAACGGTCATAACCGATGGCATTCTGAACAAGCAGAGTAGCCGTTTCAAGGTCTTCTTTAGAAACTGGAATATATTCCCTTTCGATAGCACCGCTCGGAGTAATTATGAGATTGCCGTTCTCATCATATTTTTTCTTCCAAGTACCGTCAATGTTTACAGAAACAGTAATGCGGTCAATGTCAATCTTGATGTACAAGTCGCCGACACGATCATTGCCAAAAGTCTGCTGCAAAGCATTCCAGACTTTTGCACGGTAAACGACTTCCTGCTTGTGAATAAGCTTCTGTTCTTTTTCTATAACAGAAACGTTATCCATTTCAGCCATATCTTCAAAGTCGTTTAAGATATTTCCGCTTGAATCTAAAATTACTATATTTTCAACCTTAAGACCTTCTACAGCTTTAAGGACTATCTTCTGAACACCTTCAACCTTCTTTCTGTTTGTAGTAAGGTCGCTGCCCAGCTTAGTATAAAGAACAACGCTAGCTGCTACTGGATTCTGATCTCCTTTGAAAGTAGTTTTTTCAGGCATTATAATAACAACATTTGCACGGTCAACATCATCAAGAGCTTCAATGTGCTGCTTTACAACTTCTGTAATTGAACCCTTGCTGCATGAAACAACAAGCAACGAAACAACAATAATTGATAAGGCTAGTCTTTTCATATTTAATTACCCCTTTCTTCCAAAATTTCTGTTGAGACAGATTCTTCTTTTATTTCTTGATTGATTTGAAGTTCAGTTGATTCAGCTTTTTCCAGTTCGTTTCCTTTTACTTCTTGAGTGACAGAAGCTTCTGTGATTTTCTTGTAATACATTGCAGCTACAACTTCATGATATCCGACCATAAAAATAAAACCTAAACCGCAGGTAATAATGCTTACTAAAAACCAACCGATAAAACTCATATCAAGGGCAAACAGCTGTGCTTTATTACCGTCTGTCAGTTCTTTTGATTTTGCTACTGCTTCTCCAGCTGTTATCTCTTCTGTTGTTGCAAATATATATCTCGCATAGCTGTATCTGTAATGTGCTGCAATACCTGGAAGAAAAAAGAGAAATCCCCATAAGATTGTGCAGACATATTTTTGAACACCGGCAATTGCATATTCAATAAAATAGCGCATCTTGTTAATCGGGGCAAAAACCTTTGAAACTTCAATTTTTTTATTATTCACAATAAAAAGCGGAACTGTTGCAAGGCAAACATAAAACGGAAACACAAGGGCTACAAAAATAATAGAACGCGTGAACATATAAATGCCCCAACATATCCATTCAATATTGGGGTTATAGGTCACCTCATATACAAAATTTGTAAGTATCTTTTCCAATGGATTCGGAATTAGAAATACTGCAAAACCAATTGCAGATGCAATTCCCAAAAAACACAGATTACATAACAGTAAAATCCATGTTTTCCCATCAAGCATTTTTTTTGCTTCTTTTTTGAACTCTACTCTGTCGATTGCAATTTCCATACAGCTTTCTCCTTAGACTGTAAATCAAAAAACTTAACCATTTGTTTTTAATCTATTACAGCAAACTTTATTATAACGTATTGTTATATATTATATGCCTTATAGATATTTGTCTAATTTTGCTTAACCGTATAGAAACAAATAATATATCAATAAGGAAAACAGCAATATGACAGAATCAGATATAAGAAACAATCTCTCAAGAAATATAAAAACATTCAGAGTTGTTCAAAAAATGTCACAGGCTGAACTTGCTGAAAAAGCTGAGATTTCAATACCTTTTCTGTCGCAAATTGAATGCGGAAACAAATTTCCATCACCAGCGATTCTTGCAAAACTGGCAGATGCACTGAAAATAAGTGTTGCGGATTTGTTTGCTGAAAAAAATACTGTAAAAAGTGAAGAATACAAATTTATGATAGATGCCATGAAAGCAGTACTGCAAGGTCAAGTAAAATCATTTGAAGATTTTTGTAGTACATACTTTCAGAAATAATATTTTATTAGAAATGTTTCGAATTCCATAAATCAATATCTTTCTTACACTGTGTAAGAATTTCCCAAAAATTGCACTTTCTTACACAGTGTAAGCATGTACACCTTACACTGTGTAAGATACGAATCTTACCTTGTGTAAGAAACGTATCTTACCAATATTAAGGTGTATTTCTTACGTCTATTATGCTGATATCGCACCTTCTATGAAATCTTTAAAAACTTGACATACATATATAGCATATGTATATTATAGATATGGCTATTTCATTGAAGAAGAAACCGGTAACAATTTATTTTCAAGAATTGAATTATCTCATGTTTCAGCAGATGGCTAAGGAGCAGAACCGAAAGGCTGCGGAACTTGTGCGTGATGCTATGGATGAATATATTCAGAATCATGCAAAGAAAAAAACTTCTTTTGATTCATGGGAGCCGATTTCTCTTGGCGGATTGAAACAAGGTGCTGATGATTGGATTTCTAAAGATTATCAGGATGAGATGCTTGGAAGTACGTTTTGATAGGAATAGACACAACTTTTCTGATTGATTTAGAAATAACTGATTCTACCCGACATGAAGGTGCTATAGAACTTTTCAATAAATGGCAAACAGAAAAGCATTCTTCGCTTGCAATTTACAGCCATACTTTTCTTGAATTTCAGCATGTAATTACAGATTCAAGACGTTTTAACAGTCCTCTTTCAATGGAAAAGGCAATTGAGCGCACATGGTTTTGGATTGATCATGAACGCATAAAGATAATCTACCCTACTGAAAATTCACTTAAACGCGCACTTCTCTGGTGCAATATGTTCAATCTTGGCAGGAAGAGAATTCAAGATACTCACATGGCAGCTGCCTTTGCAGAAGCCGGTGTGTCAGAACTTTGGACAGCAAACCCTTCAGATTTTGAAACATTAGAAGCGTTTGATATTGTTGATTATTCTTAAGCCGAAATAACTCGGGTTAAGATATATCACCGATACAAATAAAAAGAAGCTTGTGCTAACATCATAATTGCAGGTGCAACCACCTTACAGGAGATTTTGATGTTAGAGAAAAAACTGCTCATTCCAGAAACTTTTTCAGCTGACCCGTCAGTTCACGTTTTTAACGGAAAATTATACATTTATCCGTCGCACGACCGCGATGTAGAACTTGAATCAAATGACAACGGCGACCAGTACATGATGGAAGACTATCATGTTTACGAGATGAAAGACGTTGAGACAATGCCGAAAGACTGCGGTATGATTTTTCATCTTAAAGATGTACCTTGGGCAAAAGAGCAGCTTTGGGCACCAGACTGTGCCGAAAAAGATGGAAAATACTACTTTTACTTTCCGGCACGCGACAAGCAGGGTTTCTTCCGCATTGGCGTTGCAGTAAGCGACAACCCTTCAGGCCCTTTCAAAGTAGAGCCGGAGCCAATCAAAGGCAGCTACAGCATTGACCCATGCTGTTTTGCCGATGACGACGGAAATTACTACCTCACATTCGGCGGAATCTGGGGCGGTCAGCTCGACAAGTACCGCGACAACGTTTACAACGAAGCACACAAAGAACCGGCAGGCTCAATTCCGGCTCTTGGCGGACGCATTGCCAAATTAAAGCCGAACATGAAAGAATTTGCAGAAACACCACGCGAAGTTGTAATTCTTGACAAGAGCGGCAAACCGATTGAAGGCGGAGACCATGACCGCCGCTACTTTGAAGCACCGTGTCAGTTCAAGAGAAACGGCAAATATTACTTTACATACTCAACAGGCGATACGCACAACATCTGCTGGGCAACAAGCGACAACGTTTACGGCCCGTATACTTACGGCGGCATCTTGCTCAAGCCTGTAATCGGCTGGACAAACCACCACTACTGCGTTGAATTCAAAGGCAAGTGGTATTTGTTCTACCACGACTGCGAGCGCTCTAAGGGCGTAAATCACCACAGAGACGTAAAATTCTGTTCACTGCACTTCAACGATGACGGTTCAATTCAGACCGTAACACCGTAAAGAACACAAAAAACAGCAAAGCCGTCCATTGAAGGACGGCTTTTTTTTGCTTT
>CADBUT010000238.1 GCA_902797925.1 uncultured Spirochaetaceae bacterium | reverse complement strand
CTGCTTGAGACTTTACGGCAACGGCAAGCTCACATCAACAGATGAAGTTTCATTTGTTGCACAGCGGCAGACCGCGTTCAGCTTTGAGGCTTCTGCAAAAATGACAGCGACGCTTAAAGAAGAAGGCGACACAGCCGGAATTACATGCTTTCAGAGCGAAGAATTCCACTATTGCCTTGAGCTTTGCAGAAAAGAGGGCAAAAATATCATGCAGCTTGTCAAAGTTACAGGCGGTAATGCTGAAATAGTTGCAGAAAGCGGCGCTTCTACTGTGCCTGACGGTGCGGAAATTGCTCTTAAAGTGCAAGCCGAAATGCAGAACCTCACTTTCAGCTACAGCGTAAACAGTTCAAGGCTTATGCAGCTTGGTGACGCGCAAGATGCCACAATCTTGAGTACAGAAAAGGCCGGCGGTTTTATCGGCACTGTTGTCGGCATGTTTGCCGAAAGCACGAAGCCGCAAGCCAAGACATGCTACGCAGATTTTGACGAGTTCATCTACAAGAACACGACAAACGCTTGGATTGATCCGTATCATTTCTAAACACTATAAGGGGAAGGGAAACCCCCTACTCAGAGGCGGCGTTTCGCTTTAGGCTTTATCTACTGTTTGTGCTTAATCTAGCGAAACGGCCAAGTTTCCGCAAAGCGTAAACTTGTAAATTGAGCACAATAAATATACTGCCGGTTTTTGTAAAACAAAAACCGGCGCTTTTCGCCGAATAAACTTCAACATAATATTAAGCTGATGCGAAAAGAATCCTTTCCGGCACTGCTTAGGGCTTCGCCCTAAGAACCCTTTGATTTGTACATTAATTCAAGTTTATGTATAGGTATCTTAAAAATATGTTGCAAAGTGAAGATTATAGTAAGAACATTAAGCCTGTCGCGGTTGTCCGTTCGGATTTTTCTGAAAAATTCGGGATTCCGCGGCAGGCGGGGCTTGTGCCGGAGCTTGAAGCGAGAATTGAGCTTCTGAGCGAATTCTCGCACGAAGAGGCGGTGCGCGCCCTTGAATCATTCAGCCACATCTGGCTCATCTGGGGCTTTTCCGAAAACGAAGAAAGCTCAAGCCTCACCGTGCGCCCGCCGCGTCTTGGCGGCAGTACAAGGGTCGGCGTCTTTGCGTCGCGCTCGCCTTTCAGACCGAACGGGCTCGGGCTTTCAGCTGTAAAGCTTAAAACAATTGAAAGAAGCCCCGACGGCAAGATTTCGCTTGTCGTTTCAGGCGCAGACATACTTGACGGCACGCCGGTTTACGACATAAAGCCGTATATTCCGCTCAGCGACTGCGTGCCGGACGCGCTTGAAGGCTACACAGCCGGAACAAAAGCGCACAAGCTTAAAGTTGTCTATAAGCCCGAAATGCTTGACGCCTTAAAAGAGAAGAAACAGGCTCTAATCGGTGTGCTTGAGCAAGACCCGCGCCAGACATATTTTCAGGAGCCTTCAAGGATTTACGGCCTTGCTTTTGCCGGCTTCAACATCAAATTCAAAGTAACAGACTGCATCCTCGAAATTCTAGACGTGCAAAAGCTTTAAAAAATGCATTTTTTTGAAAAAAAAACTGTCTTTCATGCAATTTCTATTGTAAAATGGAAACACTAACTGTTTTTTAAGGAGTAATGTAATGGGTCTTATAAAAGCATTGACAGGCGCAGTAGGTAGCGTTGCTGCCGACCAGTGGAAAGAGTTTTTCTACTGTGATTCAATCAGCCCGAACATGCTGGTTGTAAGGGGCAAGAAAAAGACTTCCAACCGCTCAAGCAATACAAAAGGCGAAGACAATATTATTACCAAGGGTTCTGTAGTTTCAGTAGCTGACGGACAGTGCATGTTAATCGTTGACAACGGCAAGGTTGTTGAGATTTGTGCAGAGCCGGGCGAATTCACTTATGATTCATCTACAGAGCCGTCTCTTCTTTCCGGCGGCCTTAACGGCGAAACAATAAGAGCTGTTTTCAGCAACATCGGCAAGCGCTTTACGTTCGGCGGCGAAGCACCGCGCGAGCAGCGCGTCTACTATTTGAACACAAAGGAACTTATCGGCAACAAATACGGCACACCGTCGGCTATTCCTGTACGTGTAGTTGACCGCAACATCGGTCTTGACGTTGACATTGCAGTGCGCTGTTTCGGTGAATACAGCTACCGCATTTCAAACCCGATTCTTTTTTATACGAACGTATGCGGCAACATTACAGACGGCTATTCAAGAGAAACTTTGGATTCTCAGCTTAAAGGCGAACTTCTGCACGCATTGCAGCCGGCATTTGCCAAGCTTTCTGAAATGGGCATACGCTACTCTGCTTGGCCAGGCCACACAATGGAACTTGCAGACGCTCTCAACGAGATTCTCTCTGCAAAATGGCGCGAGCTCCGCGGTCTTGAAATTGTATCATTCGCTATTTCGTCTATAAAAGCTTCTGACGAAGATGAGCAGATGATAAAAGACCTTCAGAAGACCGCTTCATTGCGCGACCCGACTATGGCGGCGGCTTATATTTCCGGTGCACAGGCAGAAGCAATGAAAACTGCGGCAAACAACCCGAACGGTGCGATGATGGGCTTTATGGGCATGGGTATGGCACAGCAGGCTGGCGGCATGAACGCGCAGAACCTTTATGCAATGGGCCAGCAGCAGGCACAGGCAAACGCCGCCGCACAGCAAGCGCAGGCTGCAAAACCTGCTGCAGCACCTGCAGCGGGCACATGGAAATGCTCTTGCGGCGCAACTGCAACCGGCAAATTCTGCACAGAATGCGGCAAACCGAAGCCAGCCGAAACAACCGGCTGGAAATGCGCCTGCGGTGCAGTCAACAAAGGCAAGTTCTGCCCTGAATGCGGTGCAAAAAAGCCTGAAGGCGTTCCGCAGTATAAGTGCGACAAATGCGGCTGGGAACCGGCTGATCCGACAAAAGCACCGAAATTCTGCCCAGAATGCGGCGATCCGTTCGACTCGGGCGACATCGTAAAATAGGAGAACAGTATGGGATTATTCGATAAGAAGTTCTGTGACATCTGCGGAGACAAAATCGGGCTGCTTGGCAACAAAAAGCTCAAAGACGGAAATATGTGCAAAAACTGTCAGGCAAAGCTTTCTCCGTTTTTTCACGAAAGACG
>CADBUT010000237.1 GCA_902797925.1 uncultured Spirochaetaceae bacterium | reverse complement strand
TACTTTTTCCATCAAAAACTGAATCCATTCCTCTTTTTCCTTTTTTTTTAATTTATCTACCGGGCAGCCGAATTTGTTGTTCTTAGACTTTAAAAGCAGCGGAAATTCGATATTCTCGTAGACGTTGAGAACCGGAATGAGGTTGAATGTCTGAAAGATAAAGCCTATGTGCGAGCGTCTTAAGGCTGTAATCCGGCGGTCAATTGAAGCAGGAATTGTTGTCTTAATCTTTTTGTTGCGCTTTTCGTTGTAATTGTTGAGACGGTTCGACTCAAGCTGTGTAGAGCTTAGGTCAAAGCCGTCGTAAATATCTATGCCGTCTATAATTATCTTGCCGCTCGTAGGCAGGTCAATTAAGCCCACCATGTTGAGCAATGTTGATTTGCCCGAACCAGACGGGCCAGAAATTGCAGCGAATTCGCCTTTCTTTATC
Source organism: uncultured Spirochaetaceae bacterium (assembly GCA_902797925.1). GTDB lineage: Bacteria > Spirochaetota > Spirochaetia > Treponematales > Treponemataceae > UBA1240. Next base: position 4,644 of record CADBUT010000237.1, on the reverse strand, counting down.
TCAAACGATACATCTTTTACAGCTTCAACCTTCTGCCTTCCAAGCGGATATGTCTTGTATATGTTCTTAAGTTCAATTATTGCCATTTAAATCCCCAAATTATCTAGTTTTGTTGAATATACTTAATTAAGCATACTGTATCAATATAGTTTTTATTAGAAAACAATTAAGCCGTTTTAATCCGTCTTATCCTCCTATAATATTATTTTCTAAAACATACTATATAGATTATAATATTATTAGTCAAGAGGGGATAAAATAAATATAGAGCATTTTCATCAATCTTTGGAGAATGTGCTTTTTAAGTTTAATTCAGCGTAGACGGCAGCAGCTGCGAACCGGGGATTTTTTCAGGCAATGCTAGCCCTTCTTGCTTTTGCGCAGGCTCTTCAGATTTGCTGCTTTCTTGCTTTGTGCCGTCTTTAAGGCTGTTGAGCCAGTCAGACTGCGCAGAGGTGTCGCGCTTTTGAATTTCAATGTCGATATACTTAAAGCCCATTGCCGAAAAAATGCGCGTCAGAAGCTGCTTATTGTAGTTATCGGCTTCATCAAGAAAGCCTGTCCTTATAAGCTCAAGCTCCTGCTTTTTTCTGGCAAGGTCTATTTCAGAAAAGACTTCCTGTGTTGTAATCAGCGAGAACATGTTGTTGCTTTCGTCAAAAATCTGCTGGTTCGTAATGTCGTTTGACAGAACAACGCTAGGCGGAATCGTAAGCTTTATGGCCGTTCTGTCTTCAGAAATGTCAAAAGTCGCGGCTGTTATGTCTTCAATTCCGGCGCGTATAGTGCCTGAATATTTGATAAGCGAATAGCTTTTTGACATGCCGAGCGCGCCTGTCTTTTTTACGGTGATTATGTCTGTGTACACAGATTTTATGCTCACCATCTCGGCGCACTGCTTGATTTCCTGCGCGGCAAGCACTGTAAGAGATTCATATTTTTGTTTTGAAAGCTTGTCCCTTAATAGATAAAAACCGTAGGTCAAAGCACAGGCAAGCGCAAGAATAAAAATCAGCGAAATAAAAGTCCATATAATCTTTCTTTTAATTGAACCCATAGCTCTATTATCCTTCAAAATTCTTTTTCTAGCAATGAAATTTCTTCAATTAATGCGGAAGGTGTAAATGCATAACTTGAGATTTTCTGCGCTGCCTTTGCTGAAGCCAAAGCGTGTGCAAGCGACGCCTGAATTGCAGCGTCTTTTGCGCTTAGCCCCTGTGCAAGCAGCGCCGCCACCAGCCCCGAAAGAACGTCTCCCGAACCGCCCTTTGCCAATACCGGGCTGCCGTGCGGATTGAAAAAAGCTTCAAAACCAGAATCTTCAGAAAAAACTGAAATAATAGGCGTTGCACCTTTAAGCACAAGCACAATGTTTTTATAAGCTTCACAGAACATCTTTGCATAGCAGAGCCGGTCTTTCTGAATGTCTGCGGCTGAAACGTCCGCAAGACCACAATTCTTAAGCAGCTCTGCAAATTCTTTCGGGTGCGGCGTCAAGATTGTAGCTGCGCCTTTATTGCCTTGTGCGCATTTCTTGCTGCGCGCTTCAAGAATTTGCGGCAAGCTCTTGCAATAAAACAAGTCCGCATCAATGACGGCCGGCAGCTCTTTTTCTGCAAGCAGCTCTGCATAAGGTGCAGATTCTTCTGCCTGCAAGCCAAGCCCCATGCCGATTGCTAAAGCTGTAGCGGTTTCGGGCACTTTATCTGAAAGCATAAGCTCATAAGGCAGGCTGAAACTGCTTGCAGCAGAAGCATTTACAAGCGTTACAAGCCCTGCACCGAAACGCATTGCGGCAGAAGCGGCTATAATTGCTGCACCGGGCTTTGTGCCGCAGACAACGGCAGCATGGCCGAATGAGCCTTTGTGCACGTTAAGCTTTTGCCTTGACGGCAGCTTCAAGTCTGATTTTTCGAGCAAAAAAGCGTCTGGTTTGAAAGCGCCTTCAAAAACAGCGTCGCTTATTCCGAGAGAAGCTGTGTAAATCTTCCCTGTATAATCTTTTGCGCCGTCAAGATAAAGCTGAATTTTACCCGCACCCATCGTTACAGTTTCATCTGCGGCAAACGGCAAGCCGCTGCCTTTTATGGCGCAATCAAGCGCACTCGGCACATCACAGGCAATTTTGTAGCCGCTCATGCTGTTCAAAGATTCAATAAGCTTTTGGGTTTTTCCGTCTAAAGTGCCGTGAAACCCAGAACCAAAAAGGCAGTCTACGATAACGGCCGCGCCAGAAGCAGCTTCAATTTCATCAATAAAATTTACGCCGATTTTTTTGGCGCGTTCAAATTGAAGCTTGCAGCCTTCGCTTTTGGGCGGCAGAAACTGCAAAACGTAAGGCTCAATTAAAGCAGAGCCGATTGCCTTGCCTTTAAGCCTTCTTGCAAGCACAAGCCCGTCTGCGCCGTTGTCGCCTGAACCGCAGACAATCATCACGCGCACAGATTCGGCACAACAGAAAGAAGCGCCCAAAAAGTGCATTACGCTCTCTTCAAGAGCGGCGGCGGCATTTTCCATCAAAATGTCTGAAGTAAGGCACAATTCAGCCCTTGCACGCCCGTCTAAAGGCCGTGTATCAATAAATAAAGGTTTCATAAAGCTCCGACCTTTCCATAATTTTCAGCATTAAACATACGGATTATCAACCGTGACTACGCAATAAACATCAGGGTATTTTGAATGAATGCTTTCATGCAGCATTTTCTTAATCTGCTCAGGCGAGAATTTGCAAGAATGAGGCCTTACGGCATCAAAAATCAGATTTGTGTGCGAAACGCCCGGAACCATGCGCACGTCATGAATCGAAATTTCCGGATCAATTCCGGCAGCAGCATTTTTTGCTTCATTTTTCAAGAGCGCAAGCCTTTCATTTTCAGTATCAATCGGATCAAGGTGAATAATCGCCTCACAGTTGAACTTTTTGGCAAGCGCCACTTCTGCATCGTCTATCGATTCATGCAGCATAAAAATGTCAAGATTGCCCGGCACTTCAGCATGAAGCGAAATCATGAGCCGCCCCGGGCCGTAATCATGCACAAGCAAATCATGGATTGCAACGATGTATTTATGCTTGAGCACTTCTTCTTCTATGCCCTGCACAAGTTCTTTTGAAGGCGGCAGCCCCAAAAGCGGGTCAATCGTTTCTTTGGCAGAATCAAGCCCGGTATACAGAATGAACAGCGCGACAAGCATGCCTGTGATTGCATCAAGCGGAAAATTGACGAAAGGCGCAACAAGAACCGAAACAAGAGCCACAGAAGTTGAAATCATGTCGCAGAGGCTGTCTTTTGCGGTAGCTTCCATTGCGGCAGAAGAAATCTTCTTGGCGATTGCGTGGTTGTAAAGGTACATATAAAGCTTTACGCAGATTGCGCCGGCCATAATTATAAGCGCAACCTTGCTGTGCAGAATCTCTGACGGATTTTTGATTGACTCAATTGACGACGAAAGCAGCTCGAAGCCCATAAGGATAATCAAAAATGAAACGATGAGCCCTGTAACGTATTCGATGCGCCCATGCCCGAAAGGATGTTCCGAATCGGGCTTCTTAGATGAAAGCTTGAAGCCGAGCAGCGAAATAAGCGAAGATGCCGCGTCAGAAAGGTTGTTGTAAGCGTCGGCGGTAACGGCCAAAGATTTTGAAATAATTCCGGCAAGCAGCTTGAAAACAAAAAGCACGATGTTCAGCATTATGCCGACTATGCTGCAAAGCATTCCGTAAGCGGTGCGCACAGCAGGATTGTCATAAGAAGTTCTGTTCTTGATAAAAATTCTTGAAAGCAGCCCGATCATAAAAACCTCTTAAGCCATAATAGCACCAACACAATTTTGCAACAAGCTGAAACAAGCTGATTGATTTTAGTTTTGTTTAGAAAAATGCGGCCAGTATGAAAGCTAGAATTCCATAAACGGTTGATCAAATTCTTCTTCAAGCCAGAGCGTTATGCTCTCTGCGATATCTTCGATTTTTTGCGAACGTTTTTTGCCTCTGATTGAACATTCCCAGACAATACCGACACGCCAGCCCTGTGCGAGAAGCTGGTCTATCTCTTTTTTATCGCGCTCTTTGTTCCGTAAGAATTTACCGCGCCAGAATTCTTGATTTGTCTTAGGAAAATGGAATTTACTGCATATCTTTGAATCTTCTCCGGCAACACCATTCCATCCGTGTGAGTGCCAGAAACAACCGTTTACAAAAATTGCAGCATGATAATGAGGCAGAACAATGTCAGGGCAGCCAGCTAAACGTCTGTCATTTTTGCGGAAACGGAACCCGATTCTATGCAATGCCGAGCGGATTTCTTTTTCGGGAGAAGTTTCTGTACTTCGGATATGAGACATGTTTTTGTGCCGTTGTGCCGGTGTCAGTTTGTCCATAAGCCTGGTTTCATTTTAGTATCTTGCACTTTAATTGAATGTCTTTGCCTTTTCTTCCAGATGCAAAAGTCCATTGGAACGGTGTTCCAAAATGACTTTCATTTTCTGGTTTCAAAAGCATAGCGACATACTCTTCTAGTGTATGAATATAAATATTGTTTCCATCAGAAATCAAAATATAATCAGCAATTTGAAGATGATTCTGCACTTTGCCACCATAACCGCCAATTACCCACCGTACAAATCTTTCCATGTATGGTTTTAATT
>CADBUT010000236.1 GCA_902797925.1 uncultured Spirochaetaceae bacterium | reverse complement strand
TTCTAATGGAAATAACTAAAGACAAAATCATACTTGTTGTTATTGTTGCATTTCTTGCTTTTATGGGCTTTAGAAGCACAAATAAAGAGAAAGCTCTAAATAAAACTCTTCTTAAAGAAGTTACTATCGTAGAAGACGGCACAATCAAAAAAGACAACGAGAGTAAACTTGTACTTGTTTCAGGGAAAATCTACTACGACGGCAGTATAAAATTCGACGAGCTTGATAAGCCTATTAATTCATTCAAGGTAGTAAGAACTGTAAAAGATTTTGTGTCTTACCAAAAAGACGGAAAAAAACACTATGAATGGCGCGAAAGAAAAGAAGCCAAAAAAGATCCGTCTGAAAATCTTGATTTTGTATATTCAACAGAAAGAATTATTAAACCTCAGATTGGAGAATTCTGGCTTGATGATAACGGGCTTAAGCTTGTTAAGGCTTTTCAGTATTATAACGCGGCTGAAGAAGTCAGCGGCTTAAAGTGGAACGGTTTGGAATATACAAATCCTGGCCACGAAGACGGAGAAGAGGGCGATGTAAGCATTTCGTATTATTACTTTGATATTGATAAATATGATACGCTTTCAATTCTTGCCCAGCAGAATGGAAACAGTTTTGCCCCATATAGAATAGGCAAAAAAGAAATTTATTACGTATTTAACGGCACAGTTGATACAGAAGAGAAACTTGCAGAGGCACTTAGCGGAGAAGTCAAGAAAAGCAACCGCGGAAGAATTGCTACTATTGTATTGGTTGTGCTTGTCGGGCTTCTGCTGGTTTATAACAGCAGCAAGAAATCATCTGATAAAGACGGTTCAAAAAAATAAGCAGACAGACTTAAACTGAATTTGCCCCGGCTCTGAAACTATTTCAGAATTCCGGGGCATTTTTTTGCTTATTCCTAATAGGCTGAGGTCACAGGCTGTTTTTACTTATACCAGCCGTTTATTGTGTCCAGCACAAAATCTTCCGGTCCTGAAATAATGATGCGGACATTTTTGCCCTGTTTTTCGTATTTAAAAGCCGCGTCATTACCGTTTTTCATGGCAGTACAGAAATATTTAGAAATCTCAGAAGCTTCATCTGCATCCATTACAAAGTCAAGAACAGAACAGATTTTGTTGGTCTTCTTTTCTGTGTCTGCCATAAAATCATAAACCACAGCGTTTGCTTTTGATTTTATGCCTGGGGCAACATTCGGATTTGAAAGAAACGCATCAATTTCTTCAGCTGAAAACTGCCATATTCCATCAATTTTTTCTCCGTTAAGATGCCCCATTGAAATAAAGTTCCTCAAAGAACGTGTCGTAAAACCAGAAATAACCGCCAGTTCATTAATAGTGTAGAAATTCTTTTCCATAGTGATTCTCCTATTGAACATATCTAAATAAGTTTTGTTTTTGTTCCGGAACTGTATTTAGTATAGTTCACTATTATAGGCGAATCAATTTGAAATACCGCGGGTTTTTCATAGTGAATGAATCATCCGGCTTTGATAGAGTTTATAAACTTGAATACAGAGCTTCAAGTTTGCTGCGGCACTGAATAAACTGCTTTGTCAGAGACGGATCAAAGTGGCTGCCGGCAGATTCGCTGATTATTTCAAAAGCTTTGTCAAAGCTGAAGCTTTCTTTGTAGCATCTTTTGCTTACAAGTGCATCAAAAACATCGGCAAGAGCCATTATGCGTGCCTCAAAAGGAATCTGCTCTCCGGCAAGCTTTTCAGGATAGCCCTGACCATTCCATTTTTCGTGGTGATAGTGGGCAACATTAATTGCAAGCTTCTTAAAATCCGCATCATCAACTTCTTTTAAGACTTCGCCGACAATCCGCGCTCCTTCAGCGGAATGCATTTTCATTTTTTCGTATTCTTCATCAGTGAATTTTCCGGGCTTCTGAAGGATTGCATCCGGAACAGCGATTTTTCCAAGATCGTGCATCGGAGCAGCCTTTATGACATCATTACAGAATTTTTCAGAAAGCTTTGAATATTCAGGCTTTGACTTCAGATAATTCACAAAGATTCTTACGCAGTCACTCGTCCGTTTAATGTGCCCGCCTGTTGAATTGTCACGGCTTTCAACCATTGTTGCCATTCCGGTTAAAATTGAATTCTGAACGGCGAGCAGCTTTTTATTGTTCATATCGATTGATGTAATCATATCGTTGAACGTGTCGGCTAGCTCACCAAACGAATCGTTGCTTACAATCTTGACATGTTCCGTATAATCGCCTTTTTTAACTTTTTCAGTTCCTTCTTTTAGCTTTTTCAATGGAGAAGAATAATAATGCGCAAAAGTAATGAGAATTATAATATCAAGAGCGAAAATTATAAGCAGAAAAAGCAGTATTTTAATATCAGATTCTTTTATATTTGTTCTTATGGAGGTGAGATATGCAAAAGTTATAAAACACAAGGGAAACAGACTTACGGAAATATAAAAAACTGTAAACAGAAATGTGTTTGAAGGTTTTATAAGTCCCGGAGTAGATGCAATTTTCCCTTCTGGAAAAAAGCGTGGCAGAAAAATTTTCCGGTGCAATGTTTCCATTACAAAAAATCCCAGCGTAAAACTGAAAAGACATTCTAAAAATATGTATATGGCTGAAACCATCAGTATGTTTTTAATGGAAATGTCAAAATATTTCTTGCTGACTAAAAGTGTAGCTATTTCTACAAGATAATAATAAACCCAGCCGGTTATACTTAAAGAAGAATAAGCAATAGGCAGATTGATAAACCGTTTTTGGGCGTTTTTCTGATTCATTGTCATTGCATAAAGACAGCAGAAAAAAACAGGAATTATATA
>CADBUT010000235.1 GCA_902797925.1 uncultured Spirochaetaceae bacterium | reverse complement strand
GGCTTATCGAATTATTGGAATATATTAATTTGGGAGAATAGAAATGACTAAAAAAGCTATAATTATCGGTGCAGGCCCGGCAGGCTTGACAGCAGCATATCAATTACTTAACACGACAGATATTATACCTGAAATATACGAAGAAACAGACGAAATCGGCGGAATCTCTAAAACTGTACGCTATAACGGCAACCGCATCGACATCGGTGGTCACAGATTTTTTTCAAAAGATGAAAATGCCGTAAACTTTTGGTTCAACTTATTGCCGGAACAAACTGCACCGTCAAAAGACGAGCTGCTGCTCGGCATAAAAAAAGATTATTCTGATAAAAACGGCGTAAAAGCTGACCCGGAAACTACAGACAAGGTGATGCTTATAAGACGGCGTGTTTCGCGCATATTCTTTTTGAGAAAATTCTTCGATTATCCGATTTCGCTTAAACCGCAGACATTCATCAATATGGGGCTCTGGCGTACAATAAAAGCCGGTTTCGGCTATATTGCAGCTACAGTGCATAAGAGAAAGGAAAATTCTCTCGAAGATTTTTACATCAACCGTTTCGGTAAACCTTTGTACCAGATGTTTTTCGAGCATTATACAGAAAAACTTTGGGGAGTTCATCCGTCTCATATTGCGCCTGACTGGGGTGCGCAGCGTGTAAAAGGCCTTTCTGTAGCAAAGCTGCTTTGGACTGCATTGACAAAGCCTTTCAATGCAAAATCAGGTAAAGTTGAAACATCTCTTATAGAAGAATTCTTTTATCCGAAATTCGGGCCGGGACAGTTCTGGGAAACTGTTGCTGAAGAAATCGAGAAGAAAGGCGGAAAGATATTCAAAAATTCGCCTGTAACAAAGCTTGAGCTTGAGAACAGCACAATAAAAAGCATTACAGTCAGCCAAAACGGAACTGATTCAATTGTAACAGGCGATTATTTCATCTCCAGTATGCCTGTAAAAGATTTGGTTGACAGGCTTAACGGCAATGTTCCAGAAAATGTCCGCAATATTGCACACAATTTGCCGTACAGAGACTTTATGACAGTCGGGCTGCTTCTCGACAAGCTGTTGCTGAAAAACCTCACAAAATATGTTACGGTGAACAACATTGTGCCTGACTGCTGGATTTATATGCAGGAACGCGACGTGAAAATCGGACGTCTGCAGATTTTCAACAACTGGTCGCCCTATATGGTCAAAGATTTTGAAAACACTGTCTGGATTGGCCTTGAATATTTCTGCAACGAAGGTGATGAGTTCTGGCAGATGAGCGACAAAGATTTTATTGATTTCGCCATAAATGAGCTTGCAAAGATTGATGTAATCAATAAAGCTGATGTAAAGGATGCCGTTAGAATAAAGGTCAAAAAAGCCTACCCTGCATATTTCGGTTCTTATGCCCAGTTCGGTGACGTGCAGAATTTCTTGAACGGAATTTCAAACCTTTATTGCGTCGGCAGAAACGGTCAGCACCGCTATAATAATATGGATCATTCTATGGTGACTGCAATGGAAGCTGTAAAGGTAATTTCTTCAGGTTCTGAAGACAAGAGTTCAATCTGGAACGTAAACACAGAAAAGGAATATCATGAATCAAAATCAGCAACTTGATGTGCCTGTCCTTTTTTTGACTTTCAACCGTCTCGAAACAGCAAAAGAAGTTTTTGCACAAATTAGAAAGCAGAAACCGTCTCAGCTTTTTCTTGAATCAGATGGGCCGCGGCCTGATAAGCCCGGCGAATCTGACAAAGTGCATACAATCAGAAAATTCCTGCTTGATTCGGTTGACTGGCGCTGCCAAGTGCATACATTGTTCCGCCCTGAAAATCTAGGAAGCGGCAAGGCTGTATCTGATGCTGTTACATGGTTTTTCAGTCAGGTTGAATACGGCATTATTCTTGAAGATGACTGTCTGCCATCTGACAGCTTCTTCAAATATGCCCGTGAGCTTTTGCTTAAATATAAAAATGAAACAAGCATAATGCATATTGCCGGCTACAATCCGCTTGACATCTCTCTTAACGGAACTGACAGTTATTATTTTACAAAAGTTCATCAATGCTGGGGCTGGGCTAGCTGGCGGCGCGCTTGGAAGAATTTTTCATTTGATATTGATGCTGATGATTATAAGAAATTCGTTCATTCAAGAAAATTTAAACAGTTTTTTAATCATATTGAAGAAAGACGCTACTGGAAGCGTGTCTTCAAAGAGATGACAACACATCAGATAGATGCATGGGATTATCAATGGGAATACGCGATCGCCAAAAACATGGGATTCAGTATCTGCCCGTGCAGAAATCTAGTCTCGAATATCGGGTTTACAAAAGATGCACTTCATACAGCAGACCTTACATCAAAAGATAATAATGCCCTGCGCTATGAAATTACTGAAATAAATCATCCTGATAAAATCATACTGAACAAGGAATTATCAGACAGAATTTCAGAGGAGCATTACAACATACCTATTCATAATTTAGGAAAATATTATCTTCATCATATTTACCGTGATTTTCTGCTGCATCCGGCAAAAGAGTTTATAAAAAAGTTTTATAAAAGAAATAACACAAAAGGCAAAGTTTCATAATTTTCATGGAAAATATTTTAATTATTGGCTCTAATGGATTTATAGGTTCTCATTTATCTGTTTATCTTAAAGATAATGTGTATGATGTTACAGGTTGTGATATAGCATCAAAACCGTTATATGATATAAAGTATTTTCAGGTTGATTCGCTAAAACCTGATTATTCGAAAATTTTCAATCATTCTGAATATGCTGCAATTATAAATTGCAGTGGTGCGGCAAGTGTGCCTGATTCATTTAAAACACCAGAAACAGATTTCACCTTGAATGCTGTAAATGTTATGAAACAGCTTGAATCAATCCGTGAATCAAATGCAGGCTGTACATATCTGAATATTTCAAGTGCTGCAGTTTACGGCAACCCTGCTGAATTGCCAATAAAAGAAGATGCAAAACTCTCACCTGTTTCGCCTTATGGGTTTCATAAACTATGTGCAGAAACAATTTGTAATGAATATAGAACTCTTTATGGCTTAAAAGCTTCTTCGTTAAGAGTTTTTTCTGCTTATGGGCCTGGTTTACGGAAACAGATTTTTTACGATATTGCAAAAAAAACAATGTATGATTCTGAAATTCATGTATTCGGAACTGGAAATGAAACTAGAGATTATATTCATATAAAAGATATTTGCCATGCAATTTATCTTCTGATATCTTCAAAGAAAGCTTTGCCGACTGTAATAAACATTGCCAACGGCGTTCAGGTTCCTGTAAAAAATGTTGTAGACGAAATAAAATCAGCTCTTGACAGCGGCAAGAAAGTTGTTTTCTCTGAACATAACCGGACCGGTGACCCACTTTATTGGCAGGCTGACATATCTGTTTTGAAGCAGTTCGGCTATAAACAGACAGTTTCTCTGGAAAACGGTGTAAAGGAATATATCGAATGGCTAAAAAAAGCGGAAAAATAGAAAACGGCCGGCAAAAGCTTAATGTGTTTTTTGCAGAAAGCTCATCACAAAACTGGCTTGGCGGCTTGAATTATTTTACGAACCTCTTCGTTTCATTGAAAACAGTCAGCGAGCCGGAAATTGTGCCGTATATTTTAAAGCCCGGCAATCAGGCAAGCAATGTTTTATGCAGATATACAGAAGTTCTGCCTGTAAAAAAAACTTTGACGTATTATTTTATAAAAAAGATTATTTACCCTGCTCTTCACAAAAATTTTGACATAAGGTCTTATGCTGTAAAGCATTCGCCGGTCAAAATAGATGCAGTCTCTCATTCAGATGTTTCTGTAAATATTCCAAAGATTCTTTGGATTGCTGATTTTCAGCACATACATCTTCCGCAAATGTTTTCTGATTTTCAACTTAAAGAACGCGAAGTCAATTTAAGAAAAGCTGTTGAAGAAACTGACACCGTAATTTTGAGCAGCAACGACGCATTCAATGATTTCAAGCAAGTTTATCCAGATTATGCAGACAAGTGTGAGATTTTGCATTTTGTCGCAATTCCAGATGAAGACATCTATTCAAAAACAGACAGCATCAGCACAGCAACAAAAGAAAAATATAATCTGCCAGAAAAATATTTTTATGTGCCGAATCAGTTCTGGAAACATAAGAACCACAAAATAGTTTTTGAGGCTGTTCACATTCTTAAGCAGCAAGGCTTGAATGTGCATGTGGTTTTCAGCGGCAACACAAAAGACGGACGGAACCCGGATTATTTTGTCGAGCTTGTCAATTATATAAAATCAAATGACATAGTTGAAAATGTACATATTTTGGGTATCATAGAACGGAACGAGTTGTTCTATCTTTTGCGGAACTGTGTATCTTTAATAAATCCATCTTTATTTGAAGGTTGGTCTTCTACAGTTGAAGAGGCAAAAAGCATTGGCAAGAATTGTATTCTGTCTGATTTGTCTGTTCACTGCGAACAGAATCCGCCGGATTCTGTATATTTTCCGGTAAATGACGCACAAAAACTTGCAGAACTTATGGCTGAAAACTGGAAGCACAGACAAGGTGGAAAAGATTCTGAACTTGAAGAAGCAGCAAAAAAGGCTTTGCCCGAAAGAATCAATGAATTCGGCAAGACTTATCAGAAACTTTTGCTGAAAACTATTGAGAAAACACGATAAGAGGAGATTTTTATGGCTAATGTATTCGGCACGATTTTTAACTGGTGCAAAACGCACAAACGTGAACTTTGCTTTGCTTTTGCGGCTTTTTTCCTGATTATT